>NZ_NFUX01000045.1:0-61521 GCF_002264385.1 Paenibacillus sp. VTT E-133280 | reverse complement strand
GTAAGCGTTTAAGCGAGAAATATAAGACATGAAGTATAGGTGCAAAACTTATACTTTCTTATATTTTCAACAAAAAGCAGGCTCAAACGTACCTATTCGGGACGTTTGAGCCTGCTTTGTTGTTACCTTAATTAATTTATCTGTTTAGCCTTGTTTAGGAGGCTGAAATGAACTCTTCAGTGAAACGATAAGATTGAATACAAGATGTCCAGGCGCCGAATATTTGCTATCCACATTAAAATAGCCATGACGGAAGAACTGGAATTTATCCTGAGCCACGCTATCCTTAAGCGCAGGTTCAACAAACCCTTGCAGGATTTCAATGGACTTAGGATTTAGCTGATCTAAGAAACTAGGCTCCGATTTCTCTACCGAGGAATCCAAACCTTCAACCTCCACAGCTTCATCCGCTTCTTCAGCAGAAATCAGAGGCTCATATAGACGGAATTCCGCAGGAACCGCTTGGCTAGCTTCAACCCAGTGCAACGTACCCTTTACCTTGCGGCCTGTAAACCCGCTTCCACTCTTCGTTTCTGGATCATACGTACAATGCAGCTCCACTACCTCGCCATTCTCATCCTTAATAACATCATTACATTTAATGAAATAAGCATGCTTCAGACGTACTTCATTGCCAGGGAACAACCGGAAATATTTGTTCGGCGGATTCTCCATAAAGTCATCACGTTCCACATAAATTTCACGCGAGAATGGAATTTGGCGTACACCCATTTCTTCATTCTCTGTATTATTCTCCGCTTCAAGCCATTCCGTTTGACCTTCTGGATAGTTGGTAATTACAACCTTAAGCGGTCGTAACACAGCCATAGTACGCGGTACAGTTAGCTTAAGATCCTCACGAATAAAGTGCTCCAGCATTTGCAGGTCCACCAGACCCTGACTCTTGGAGATCCCTGCTTCATATACGAATTTACGAATCGCTTCCGGTGTATATCCTCTGCGGCGCAGACCAGAAATCGTAGGCATCCGTGGATCATCCCAACCGTCTACATGTCCTTCGTCTACAAGCAGCTTCAGCTTACGCTTACTAGTCATCGTTTGAGCCAGATTCAGACGACCAAATTCATATTGATGAGGGACAGCTGGCATCTCACATTCAGCTACAACCCAGTCGTAGAATGGACGTTGATCTTCGAATTCAAGTGAGCAAAGGGAGTGGGTAACCCCCTCAATAGCATCTTCTAACGGATGAGCGAAGGTATACATTGGATAGATACACCATTTATCGCCTGTGTTATGGTGATGTGCATGTGTAATCCGATAAATGACAGGATCACGCAGGTTAATATTCGGTGACGCCATATCGATCTTGGCGCGAAGAACCTTCTCACCGTCCTTGAATTCGCCTGCACGCATACGCCGGAACAGATCCAAATTCTCTTCGATGCTACGATCGCGATGCGGACTATTCTTTCCTGGTTCCGTCAGCGTTCCACGCAATTGACGAATTTCATCCGCACTGAGGTCATCGACATAGGCTTTGCCCTTTGTAATTAATAATTCGGCGCGTTTGTACATTTCCTCAAAATAATCAGATGCAAAACGCAGCTCTTCCCATTCATAACCGAGCCACTTTACATCTTCCTGAATGGAGTTTACATACTCCATATCCTCTTTGGCCGGATTCGTGTCGTCAAATCTTAGATTAGTCTTACCACCGAACTCGTCCGCCAGTGTAAAGTTAATCCAGATCGCCTTGGCATGTCCGATATGTAAATAACCGTTCGGCTCCGGCGGAAAGCGTGTGACAACTTCCTTTACTTTACCTGTACGGAGGTCTTCGGTAATAACATTTTTAATAAAATTGGAGGGGGTAGTACGGTTCTCCACAGCTATCAACCTTTCATTCTGTAGTGTTACACTACTTCTTGTATAAACATGTTTCCTACTAATATACCCGTTAACTCTAGATTGTTCAATAAAAGGGGGCACAAGGTCAGGATCATTTTTTAGCGTCTTTAGACCTTTTGACTTCTCTGCGGGCGATAGAGTAGCATGATAATCATAAGAAATAATCCATAATCATACATAAGGCCTTGTGCCGAAAAGGAGGCAACCGCTTGTTTAATTATGTCATCGATGAAGAGCTGATGTTAAAGCCGCTCCTGCCTGAGCATGCTAGGCACATATTCGCGTTAGTGGAGCGCTCGCGGGAACGGCTTAGGCAATGGCTTCCTTGGGTGGACGCCGTTACGGAACAGGATCACAGCCTTAATTTCATCAAAAATGCTACAAAACAAGGCACCGAAAATGGCGGCTTCACCGCCGGGCTTTGGATTCGCGGCGAGCTGGCTGGCATCATTGGGTATCATCAAATTGACTGGCATAACCGCTCCGTAGGGATTGGTTATTGGCTAGGTGAAGGTTATGAAGGCAAAGGTTATATGACCAGCGCCTGTCGCGTCCTAGTGGACTATGCACTATTGGAAATGGAGCTGCAACGTGTAGAAATTCGCTGCGCGACCGGAAATGTTTCCAGCCGGGCGATCCCGGAACGACTTGGTTTTGTTCTTGAGGGTGTGATTAGACAGGCAGAGAAACTGCCTGATGGCTACGTCAACCATGCCGTATACGGTTTATTGCGTAGTGAATGGCAGCTGCTCGGCTAAGTTAGGCTAAGCCATGCAACACACATAAGCTCATAAATCAAAATAAACCTGGAAGGCATACGCCTCCAGGCTTATTTTGATTTGTAGATAGTGTTTAGCTCTCCGGCAGACCCAGCTGTTTTCGAAACTTGTTCCGAACTACGGCGGAGAGAGTTCCTAGCTCCGCAAGAACTGCCAGTGCAGCTTCCTCTTGCAGCCCTACTTGCATTAAATGTAGTACATGCGCCACGGACGCACCGCCAGCTCCACTTTCTTTTTTGACAATAGCATCTCCGGTTGAAATCTTTCCTTCACGAAGCACACGCAAGTAAAATCCGCTATATCTAGTGTCCAGCACTTGAGCCGGGAGATCTGCGGGGCCATGCTTTTGTGAGATTTTGAAGCAAGGATAACGCGGCTGACTGACCTGTAGCACAGTGGTACCTATTTCGTACACATCGCCAATGCACACGTCTGTCTCTAATAAGCCTGACGTTGTTATATTTTCTCCAAAGGCAGAGTAATCCAGTTTCTTCCCAAGCTGCCGCTGCCAGTAGGGATAATGCTCGATGGGATAGGCACAAACTGCCTTATCAGGGCCCCCGTGATGTTTCAGGTCCGCCTGACCATCTCCAACAAAACCATTGGCATGTAGCTGAACTGATCCTTCTACAGGCATTTTATAAATTCCAGTCTCCAAAGGTTTCCCCCGATAATCCACTGTTACCGGCCGCCCCACATTAAGCGAGATGATCTCCATATCCTTCTCCTCCTGCCAGCATACAGCACATAAATATTTCATCCACATATCGACCGCCAAGATAAAACTCCTCCCGCAGACGTCCCTCTTCCACAAACCCGCATTTACGATAAAAAGAAAGCGCTGATTCATTACAGGATAATACGCGTAGACGCAACTTACGAATGGCATTATCTGCGGCATGTTCCTTAATAGCCTCTATGAGCTGCCGGCCAATACCTAAACGTTGATAATCCGGATGAACAGCAATATTGACCTCGCACACATGCCTGTTACTCTCCATTCGACTAGGGCAGCCAAACCCAACATATCCGCATAGCTTGTCATCCTTTAGCGCTACTAGCTGCGAACCCGGGGGAGCATTCAGTAGGTAATCCTCTTGGGAACGCCAGATTAATGGCCCCGGGCTAGTGTCCTCCGTCCAGATCATATGATCCAGATGAATCAGTTCCCGCACGTCTTTAATTTCTGAGAACCTTATTATAAACCTGTCCCTGTTGCTAAGTTTCATAAAGATGTACACCCCTTGCCTTGCACCTCTATAGAATTCACAGTAGATCATTTGAATCCACTATGCTCAACTATCCTATTGACCGCTCCAATGAATTTCCTCGGCGGTTGATATACGCATGAACGATAAAGAATCCTACGGACAGCAGTGCCATCGCACATGCCAACCATGCGGTAGGCGCTAGACCTCCACTGTCGTATAACCTACCCATTAAGTATGGCCCAATCACCCTACCGACTGCCCCCATTCCTCCACTTAGCCCTAGATAGAAAGGAGCACTGCGACCTGCATGATCTGAAATAAAGGAAGGCATGGCCGGAGATATCAGCATTTCCCCAAGCGTAGCGAGTACCATCCCAAGCACTAAACCTGAATAAGTAGGCATCCATAAAAGAACAGCATACCCTCCTAAATAAAATAGAGCACTTACTGTCATTTGCGCCGTTGAGGTAGATGCGAACCAACGTTTAATTACTGTTACGAGCGGCTGAGCCGCAAAAATGAGAATTCCGTTAAGCGTCCAGAGAAAACCATAAGTCTTCTTAGGCCAGCCCTCAGAAATAATGAAAGGAGATACTCCTGTATTCCAGATAGAGTTACCTAGCAGTAGGAACATCGAGGCAATACCCATATAAAAATAAATTCGTGTGTGCCCCATTAGCTTCCAGGTGGATTGTTTGTCAGGACCAGCCTTCTGATGTTCTGCGACCTCCTGCGAAGAATCTCCTCCGACTTTCTTGAGATATACAAAAAAGAATACCGCAAATACCGCAGAAGTTACGCCGTTCATCACAAAGCTGAGCATATAAGAAATATCGGCCAAAAAACCACTTAACGCCGTACCCAGTGCTACACCAATATTATTGGCGACATAAATAACATTAAACAGCTCTCCGCGCTGCTTCGTAAAACGAAAGCCGATAAATGCCTGAATCGCAGGTAATGACAGTGAATTAAAGAGCCCTACCAGTCCCATCGCGACCATAAATAACGTCCAGTTGTTACTTGCTGCCGGCAAAGTGAACAGTGCAAGTGCATTCATGCCCAGCGCTCCAACAATCAGCCGGTTAACGCCTACCTTATGATAGAGTGAGCCCCCGAGTAGTTGACCCACAATCCCTCCAACCGATTGAATAAGAATCACTAATCCAGCATCCGACATGCTGCGTCCAAGCTCATCAAAAACATACATCGTAACCAGTGGCCACATCAGTGCACTACCCGTTGCATTAATAAGGCTAGCAATTAAAAATATCTTAACTTCTTTAGGATAATTCTGTAAAAACTTCATAAGTAGTGTACATCCCCTGTAATATATGTGTCATTATTCCATCCAGTATTATCCCAAAACAGGGTTCAGGGCAAGCAGACGCATTGACGTGCTATCGTGATAAAGTATTAGTATACTTCACTTCTTATTTAGGGCTAACTTCTAACGTCGCTGAGAAAAAAGCGGCACCGTTCACGTCCACTGTCCGCCCTATTTTTATTATCTATTTATATTTTATAGTTGCCGCTGTCGTCCGTAAAGTAGACTGAACGATAATGAAGTGTTTCATTATTACAAAGCCGGGGTAATAGTGCCTAGAAACACTCCCCCTTTTAAAATTCGCCGTGCATCCGATTTCGTTCCCCCGAGCTCGGAGACATCACGGCGGATTTTATTTGTCTATACAGCAAAAAGCACCCCTCGACTATTCTAAGGAGTGCTCTATAAGATAGGTTTAGGCGTGTTTCTTTACACCGCTGCCGGACATGCTGTCCACGGACTGAATAGATGCAGGCTCTTTACGCAGGTAAGCCATCCAATAAGCTGCCGCAACAAAGATTGCACCACCCGTCAAGTTGCCTAGCCATACCGGAACAAAATTGTTAAAGTACTCTCCCCATGAAAAATAACCTTCAAAAATAGCTGCGGGAATTAAGAACATGTTGGCTACAACGTGCTGGAAGCCGATAGCTACAAAAGCCATCGTCGGGAACCAGATGCCGAGGATTTTGCCACTGAAGTTATCTGCTCCATAGGAGAGCCATACCGCCAAAGCTACGAGCCAGTTACAACCTATCCCGGAAACAAATGCCGGAAAGAAGTTTGCTTCAAGCTTATGTCCTGCCATCTCCACTAATTTTTCCAAATACACACCGTCAGAGGTTAAACCAACTACGTGACCGAAAAAGTAAGCTACAAACAAAGCTCCCGCCAGATTGCTTAGGGTAATCAATACGAGATTCTTAACAACCTCCCAGAAGGATATCTTCTTAGCCATAAAAGCAAGTGGCACAGCCATCATATTGCCTGTCAGTAGTTCTCCCCCTGCAAGCAGTACTAAAATCAACCCAACAGGGAAGACAGCTGCTCCAATAAAGTTAGCGATGGATCCCCATTCATGTGGTGCGCCAGCAATAACGCGAATATCCAGTAAAAATCCGAGCGCGATAAACGCTCCTCCCAGAAAGCCCAGAATTAATACGGTGCTTAAAGGATTATGCGCCTTTTTTATGCCGTTCTCGACCGTGACTGCGGCAATCTGCTGCGGTTTATTATAAGCCATGATTCCTATCCCCTTCATCTATTTACTTAAAATTTGTTCCTTTACGACCATTGTAGCGTGTCATAAAACACATTAACGTGATAATTATCACTTAATGAAAAACTAAGTGAAACTTTTCACTGACATGTCAAATTTAACGAAGCGCATCCATAATTACATTTGTAAGAATAAGCTCCATATTATTTTAAAGGTAAATAGTACCAGCTTCAATCACAAAAAACCGGAGCCATATATGGCTCCGGTTTACCCACCTTTATTGTTCACAGGCAATTAAATTATACGGTTACTGCCTCTTTGCTTGGTACTGATGCTGGTAGCGATTCGAGGCCAACTGTATTCAGGAAGTTCCAAGGCTTGTTGTAATGAGGTTGGAAGAAAAAATCGATAAAGGCAAGCTGATCGATTGTCATTTTATTTTGAATACATACAGATACTGTGTTGATTGATTGCGTCAAATCCGTCTTGGACAAGATTTGCGCTCCGAGAATGCGGCGTGTGGCGCGATCAAATACCACTTTTAATTGCACCTGCTCGAAGGTTGGCATAAATTCTGGACGGTAGTTGTCAATAATCATGGTAGTTTCTACATCCATCCCTTCAGCCTTAGCCCCTTCTTCAGTAAGACCTGTAGCAGCGATATTATCTTCATAAATCTTAATGCCCGAAGTCCCTTGAGTGCCCATATAAGGAATCGTCTCTGTCACTAAGTTACGTGCGACCAATGTGCCCATCCGTACTGCATTGGTTGCCAGTGGAATATAAGCGTGCTTACCTGTAGGGTTGTAATGAATCGCGCAGCTGTCACCAGCGGCATACACATCTGGGCAACTGGTCTGCATATAATCATTGACCAGAATTGCGCCATTTGGCAGCATATCCACTTGACCTTTTAACAGCTCAGTATTTGGACGGAAGCCGATGCAGAGAATTACAAGATCCGTCTCATGCTCCCCTTCACTTGTGATAACCTTGGTAACTTTACCACCTTCACCAGCAAAAGAACTTACCTTCTCATTCAGCGCTAATTTAATACCATGGTCCTTAAAGGATTGTTCGATCGGCGCAGTAAACTCTGGGTCTAAATATTTATTCAAAATACGATCCTCACCATCAATGAGCGTAACTTGCTTTCCGTTCATTTGGAAGGCTTCCACCAACTCAACGCCGATATATCCAGCACCTACAACTGTGATTTTATTTGCTTGTTTAGCTTTTTCTATAATGGTATTGGAATGATCATAGTTCTTGCAAAGTAAGACGCCTTCCAGCTCAATCCCTTCGAGCTTCGGCACAATAGGCCATGATCCCGTAGTCATAATCAGCTTATCGTAGGTATCGTCAAACTCCTGTCCGGTTGCCAAATTGCGAACACGCAATGTTTTGGACTTCGTATCCACAACAGTCACTTCATGACGCATGTTGGTCTTTACACCAAGCTCAGCAAGCTTCTCAGGGGAAGAATAGAATAGCCCGTGTGGGTCCTTGACCACTCCACCTACATATAAAGCAATTCCACAGGATAAGAAAGAAATATTATCATTACGCTCATACACCGTAATCTCGGCTTCCGGGTGAAGCTTAGCAGTATTTACAATTGCGGCAGTTCCGGCATGGGTACATCCAATGACAGCTACTTTCATTATTTTCTTCCTCCTTCAAATGGACAACCTGGTTATATATTCGAATTGCTTGACTGACCAAATTAGATATCTGATCACCGATGAGTTAATTGTGATTTATTTCACTTTATAAACTGATTATATTGTGATATTTATCACATTACAAGTCTTTTCGCCTATATTCTCAGATTGTTCACAATTTTAAGCATTTTCCGTCACTGCTGCCGATTGCGACCTCGTTAGCTTTGCCATGGGCGTAGAACATTATGTTCTGCCCCCTCAGGATATACTTTCTTATAACGCGCAAAAAAGGCTTCCCCCTAAACCACAGGGAAAAGCCTGATCATAAAATAAATCTACACCAAACCGTGAATTACGCCATCCTCATCCATCCATAGTGCCTCAGCAGCAGGCTTAGCCGGTAGACCTGGCATCGTAACAATATTGCCCGTAATCACTACAGCAAACCCTGCACCGAGCGAAAGGGTAATATCACGGATACCTACCGTGAAACCTTCTGGAGCGCCAAGAAGTCTAGGCTGATCTGAGAAGGAATAAGGGGTCTTCGCCATACATACTTGAAGATTATTTAACCCAAGGCGCTCAATCACCGCTAGACTGCGTTTAGCCGCAGGGGAAAAGTTAACCTCCGCACCACGGTAAATTTCACGAACAATCTTGGTGATTTTGGAAGAGATGTCGAGTTCATTCTCATACAGAGGAGCAAAACGTTCAGTATCTCTCTGGTCCAGAAGTTGCTTTAGTTCCGAAGCCAACTCTTGTCCGCCCGCACTACCTTCTGCCCATACCTTGGATATTGCCGCAGGAACGTTCAATCGTCGACAAGCTTCCACAACGTCATTAATCTCTTCTGGGCTATCCCCTTCAAAATGATTAATAGCAACAAGAACAGGTACTCCAAATTTGCCGAGATTCTCTACATGGCGCTCCAAATTAGACAATCCAGAGCGCAGCGCCGTCCGGTTCTCGGTTTGGAGCTCATTCTTAGGTACACCACCGTTATATTTCAAGGATTTCACCGTCACGACAAGCACTGCCGCTGAAGGGGTTAGACCCGCTTGCCGGCATTTGATATCCATGAATTTCTCTGCACCAAGATCCGCTCCGAAGCCTGCTTCCGTAACAACAACATCACCCAGCTTGAGTGCATATCGAGTACCGATAACACTACTGCAGCCATGGGCGATATTCGCAAATGGACCACCGTGTACAATAACAGGAGTGCCCTCCAGGGTCTGCACCAGATTAGGCTTAACTGCTTCCTTCAGCAGCGCTGTCATCGCTTCAACTGCCCCTATTTGCTCGGCCGTTACAGGCTGTCCTTCTTGGTCATATCCAATCAAAATACGGTTCAGACGCTTTTTGAGATCACTCAGATTATCACATAGGCATAATACAGCCATAATCTCAGAAGCTGTTGTAATCTGAAATCCACTTTCCCGCACAGCTCCATTTCCCTCTCCGAGTCCTGTCATGATATTCCGCAGACTACGATCATTCATATCCATCACGCGTTTCCAAACGATACGCTGCGGATCAAGACCCAGCTCATTACCTTGGAAGATATGATTGTCAATCATCGCAGACAATAAATTATGTGCAGAAGTCACCGCATGAATATCACCCGTAAAGTGCAAATTAATCTCATCTGCCGGAATGATCTGTGACTTGCCGCCGCCCGTGGCACCACCTTTCATGCCTAAGCATGGTCCGAGGGATGGTTCACGCAAGGCAGCCACTGTTTTTACTCCTGCTGCGTTCAATGCCTGTGCCAGCCCAATGGTTGTTAAGGTCTTCCCTTCGCCAGCAGGGGTTGGATTCACCGCAGTGACCAATACCAGCTTGCCATCTGGTTTGTTCTTCATGTCTTCCCATAAGGACGGTGATAGTTTACTTTTATATTTGCCGTATAGTTCCAGATGCTCTTCGTCAATTCCCGCTTGTGCTGCTACCTCTGTAATTAACTTCATGCTCGTATTGAACCCTCCTGCCGTTATTATCCTGCTGTATTCCACGCTTTATGCATATTTTGCATGGGCATTACATTCTCTTCAAAGGATACATGGTCTCTGTAAAGCGTCAAGTATAATTTATCACAACAAAATTTAAGGTGCCTATTCTATATTCCTATGTAAAAAAAGAAAATCCCGTCGAAGCTCGGCCAAAGACCGAGATCGAAGGGATACTTGTAAAAGAACAATTCATCAGTCCCTAAATAATCTACAATAAGGACTCAATCTGTTCTGACATCGTTTCTGGTGATTCCTTAGGCTCAACCCGAGCGACAACACGGCCGCTACGATCTATAAGGAACTTCGTGAAATTCCAGCTAATGTCGCTGCTGTCTCCAGCACCGGGTTGCTGCTCTTTTAAATAATTAAAAAGAGGGCTGGCGTCCGGTCCATTCACATCCACTTTGGCAAACACAGGAAATGTAACGCCATAATTAATCTGACAGAATTCTTCTGCCTCTTCACTTGTACCCGGCTCCTGACCCGCAAATTGGTTACAGGGGAATCCTAATACTACAAGTCCCTGATCCCCATACTGCTCGTACAGCTTTTGGAGATCTCCATACTGCGGTGTAAGCCCACATTTGCTCGCCGTATTGGCAATCAGCAGCACCTTACCTTCATACTCCGTGAATGACACTTCTTTACCCGAAGGCGTAACACCGGAAAAATTGTAGATCGACATCGTTATTCCCCTTCCTTCCATGTACTTAGACTACACTACGTATCTTACCCGAACTGTAATAGAATGCAACTTATCGAAACTCTCTAACCACAAAGAAAGAAAAAAGCAGCCCTATATATTGCTTAGGACTGCTCTCTATGATTCTGTTATTTGGATACCGGTACAACATCATAATATTCTTCCAGTGTAATATCTTTATCCACGATATAAGTAGCTATATCCTTGCCTACATAACGAATATGCCAAGGCTCATACTTATATCCTGTAATGTCCTGCTTACCTTCTGGATAGCGGATGATAAAACCATATTCCGCTACATGCTGTGCCAGCCACTCCGCTTCCTTCGTCCCACCGAAACAGCTCTCCGCAGCACATTTTCCATCACTTCCTGAGACATCGATAGCAAGTCCTGTCTGATGCTCACTGTAGCCCGGTACGGCACTGTATGTGCGGGCCATTTCTTCTCCGTCTTTCTCTACATAACGATTATACAGTGTCGTCTGGGTTTTCTGAGAACGGTAAGCTGAGACACCAGCCAAATAAATTCCGTCGTCCTCCGCACCTGCGAACATTTTCTCTAAAGCTTTGGCAGCTTCACTGCGCATCATACGTTTTTCAATTTTCTCTTTAAATGTAAACCGTACATCCGGGTAGACAAGATCGGCTGGTTTATAATTATCAGGCAGTCCATACTCCTTATTTACCATCACAGCTATGCTGTCAGGCCCTTTAAAAGAATCATCAGTGCTATTTCCCTTGCCGTTACTATCCGGTTCGGACGGATCAGAGGGATCCGTTGTATTAGATGGATTAGCTACCACTGGGTCTGTTATGCCCTCTTCAGTGCTATTACCATCTTCACCAGGCTTAGCTTGAAGATCATCCTGCACATTTATATTGGAACCGCTACTATCTGAAGCAGAAGGAGAAGGCGTCGTATACTTCCCAATCCCCCACCCAACAGCAATAACGACAATTAACAAGACTAATATTTTTAATTTTTTAGACATCTGCAAGTTCTTCCTCCTCGAAGTCGAAACACTATATTTATCTATTAGACAGGCTTTCCTTCAAAAATGTTACACTAAGATCCTTTTTTAGACAAATATCGCTCAAATCTGCCCACAAAATAAAGTTACCATAGGTGATTAGCTTGTCTGCTAACTTCCCTATGGTAACAAGTTTTAGCTATGAAATTCCACTTACTTTATCTGGATGTGCCTCTGCCGCCGCTTTTAAAGCCGCCGGAGCTGCCACGTCCACCGCGTGAGGAGCCAGAGTTTCCGCCGTTGCGGCCACCTTTACCAGCGCCACCCTTGGCACCACCGTAACCGCCTTTGCTACCTTTTCCACCTTTACCGCCGCCTCTAGACGGGCTTGCACCGTAGCCGCTGCCTAAGCCGCCTCGTGGCGTGCCTCCAACGTAGGCACCACCGTCTGCACCTCTGGCTACGTTCTCGCTGTAGCCAGTGCTTGGTCCGCCCTTGCGGTTCGCAACGCGCGAACCAGTGCTAGGTGCTGCCGCGTTGCCGCTGGCGGGCGCCTCGCCTCTGGAGGCGAAGGCGCCATAGCCGCCGCCTACTCGCACTACGCCGGCAGCCTTGCCGCCGCCCTTTGGAGCGGCAGCGTCATAACCGCTGCCGCCACGCTTGCCAGCCGCCGCATCAGAACGGCCGCCGCGGCGACCTTCTGCAGGCGCACCCCAGCCGCCTGCTTCCTTACCGCGGCCGCCTGCTTCCTTACCGCGGCCGCGGCCACCTTGCCGCGCTCCGCCTTCGCCGCGCGGAGCTCCGCCGCGGCCAGAGCCGCCGCTCTTTGGTCCGCGGCCCGTACGCGCTGCCTCAGCACCACCGCTTTGACGACCGCCGTGGCGTCCGCCGCCTTGTACTGCAACGAATTCGCCAACGCCGAATTCATCCTTGTCGTAACGGCGACGATCCAGGCGCTGCGATATGCCGTGCTCAATCAAATCTAGTCCATCTTGCTCACGTGGAGAAGTGAACGTGATTGCAAGCCCTTTACCTCCGGCACGGCCTGTCCGGCCGATCCGGTGAATATAGCTATCCACATCAAGTGGCATATCGTAGTTAAAGATATGGGTGATACCTTCGACATCCAGCCCCCGAGCCGCTACATCTGTAGCTACAAGAAGCTGCAGCTTCGCATCACGGAATCTCTTCATTACACCTTCACGTTTACCTTGAGACAAATCGCCGTGCAGCTCATCACAATCATAACCTGCTGCTTGGAGTGCTTCGTTCAGCTTGGACACCCGACGTTTAGTCCGGCAGAAAATAATAGCCAAGTAAGGACGATCCCGTTCAATCAATGCTTTGAGTGCCTCTTCTTTATTACGATCTGAGACTTCCACGACTTGCTGTTTGATATTATCCAGCGGAATCGGAGAACCACTCTTAATAATGATATCCAGAGGCTCTTTCATGTAATTAGCTGCGAGACGTTTAATCGGATCTGGCATCGTCGCAGAGAACAACATCGTTTGACGGCGATAAGGAACAGCCGTAATAATGGTCTCTACATCCTCCAAGAATCCCATATGCAGCATTTGATCCGCTTCGTCCAGAACGAGCATCTTAACGCCACTAAGATCGAGCGTCTCCCGGCGCATATGATCTAGCAGTCTACCCGGTGTACCGATAATAAGATGTCTGCCGCCTTCGAGCTTACGCAGCTGCTTCTCAACATCCTGACCACCATAAACGGCCAGGATTTTGATATCCGTATGACGCGCCAGCTTTCGTGCCTCTTCTGTAATCTGCAAAGCGAGCTCACGAGTTGGAGCCATAATTAGCGCCTGCGGATAAGCTCGCTCCGTGTGGATCTTGTCCATAATTGGCAGCAAGAAAGCTAATGTCTTCCCTGTACCTGTCTTCGCTCTTGCAATTACATCCAGACCCTGCACCAATGGCGGTATTGCTTCCTGTTGCACTGGTGTAGGCTTAACGATGCCTTGACCTTGAAGCAATGTACACAGTAATTCTGAAACACCTAATTCTTTAAATCCCGGCAAATTCTCCACCTCACTATTTTCTCAGTTAAATTTGATTACATCTCTTACTTAACTTCCGTCTTCCAAAGCCCTATTCAGGCAGCCCCTACCCGACTGTCCTTTTGGGGGCGTATGCTTCCGATTCAGCTATATTCAAACAAAAGCGGAAGAACCCCGTCACCGGCATTCTTCCGTCCCATGTATCCCTTGACCCGTTAAAAGAGTGCGGTCAAAGTTCGGTTTCTGGGCAGCAGCGATCCACCGGACGTTTAGACGGCACTCCATTTGCGTTCCATTCCACTTTATACAATAGAAGTAAAGTTAAGCTTAGAAAGTTATCTTTTATATTGTACTTGATAGAACGGCATTTGTGTGAAACTGCAGAATAATAATTATTCTATCCTGTAGTTGTAGGTTAGAACCTTCCTGATTTAAAAATCGCAAAGATCAACCATAAGAACATCAGAAGCGCTACTACGCCGCCAATCTCCACTGTAGGGAAATTCCATAACACTGAAGGCTGACCGCGCATTGCAGTGCCAATAATGAGTCCAACCATGATGATACTGAACGCAAGCATCACAATACTAAACGCTAAGCGGTTCCCAACCCGGTCCAGCTTTCGCTCTAAATTCTTTATCTCAGGTGCCACTACCTCCACCTTTATTTTCCCCTTACTAATTAGCGCGGATAACTGCCTTGCCTGCCCAGGAAGCTCTAGAAGACTCTCCGTTAAATCGGCTACGCCTCCAAGGAGCTTGCGCTGCAATCGGGGACCACTAAATCGCTGCTTCACAAGTTCCCGTCCAAAAGGCTCTGCCATCTCTAAAATGCTAATCGTTGGATCCAAGTTGCTAATGACACCCTCAAGCGTCAGCATCGTCTTACCAAGCATCGTTAGATCCGGCGGAAGGACTAATCGATGCTTGCGAGCAATGCCAAACAAATCATTTAGCGCTTTACCTATGCTCATCTTACTAAACGGAACATCATAATACTCTTCGCGAAGTCGATCCATATCATTATGCAACGCCGTTCGATCAGCATCCTCAGGGATGACTCCGAGACGCAAAATTGCCCGGACCATCGCATCCGTATTCTTGCGCATTAGTGCGATGACAAGCGCAGACAGCTGCTCTTTCATCTCTTCGTTCAGCCGACCCATCATGCCAAAATCAATCAAAGCCAGCTTCCCATCAGCCATTCGTATAACATTCCCTGGATGCGGATCCGCATGAAAAAAGCCATGAATGAAGATTTGCCTTAGCATCATTTCCACGAGCTGCTGAGCGATAACCTTAAGCCTAACTCCGTTACTCAATAACTCATCGCGACGACTCAGCGTAATCCCTACCACATATTCCATCGTCAGCACCCGTGCTGAAGTGTAGTCCCAATAGATATCCGGGATGTATACTCCGTCATAATCCATCTGTTGAGCAATTTTCTCTGCATTGCGGCCTTCTTGGCCGTAATCCAGCTCGCCAAGCAGAGATTTCGAGAATTCCTCTACCATACGGGACAACTGATATTGCCTTGCCCAGCCTAGCTGCTTCTCAGCAAGAGCACTTAGATCTTTGAGAATTTCCAAATCTCTACTCATCGTTCGCAGTATGCCAGGGCGCTGAACTTTAACAGCCACCACCTGCCCACTATCAAGAACAGCTCTATGCACTTGACCGATCGACGCAGCCGCAAGGGGAGTATCCTCAAAGGAATTAAAGATTTCATCCATCCGTTGATCGAGTTCATGCTCCACAATCGTGCGCACGCGCTCCACAGGGAACGGGGGGACATTATCCTGTAGTTTTACCAATTCTTGAATAATAGAATCAGGCAGCAGATCCGAACGGGTACTGGCGAGTTGTCCAAGCTTAATAAAGGTTGGACCCAAATCCTCCAATACGAGCCGAATCCGCTCCCCGAGCGTAAGACTTGTATGAGCTTCTTGCGTTACAAGACGGCGTGGAAGGGATAATAAATGATAGAGCCCCAGCTCCTCCACCATATAGCCAAAACCATGGTGCATAAGCGCCATGGCAATGGACCGGTATCGTCCGGCATGTCTAATACGTACTGCCATTTAGTCCGTACGCGTTTCCGCCGATGTTCCTTCTAGATGGGAAATGCCCTCCAGCTCGGCCAATCGACGCTCCAATACAGCAATTCGGCCTTCCAGCTCATCAATATCACTTTGTGCAGGAACCTTCATTTCCTTTAACACGCGTTGTACTTGTTCTTGTACAACAGACTTGAGCATACCTCGCTCTTCTTCACCGCGTTCAATCAGACGGTCAACTAGGGCCTTAGACTCCGAAGGAGCAAGCTCCCCACGCTTCACTAGCTCCTCAACAACCTTTTCTACTTTTTCCTTACTAACAATGGTGAGGCCCACTCCTAAAGAGATCGCTTTTTTAAACAAATCACTCATAGTACTTCCTCCCAAAGATTCCGTTTCGTTACAAACGGAGTTGATGATTAAAGTATACCTCACTGTGTGCGTATTTCAAAAAAATGCGATATCACTCAGTTGCTTACCGGAATGCGTGCAGCCCAAGTAGCTGCCTGCAAGATCAGTTTACGCAGTGCTGGATGGCGGAAGGATGGCTCATGATGCCCAGGCATAAGGAATACTACTCGTCCTAAACCATAGCTGTGGCACCATGCAGCTGGAAGCCATTGCCCCTCCGATTCATACTGAAGAAGAATAGTCCGATCTGTGAACGGATCAAATTCGAAATGATAAGGCTCTTCATCCAGCTGGAAGTCTTCAACGCCCTCAGTAATGTCATGCTCCAGCACCTTAAAATTCATTGGCTCGTAAGCGGTGTGACCATTAAAGCGGCCCCCGATCAGCTGAGCTAATTCGTTACGCTTCGTCAATGAAGCACCTGTATGAAGAACAATTAGTCCTCCACCACCGCTCACGTAGCTGAGTAGGCCAGCGGTTTGCTGAGGAGATACCGTTTCATTCCATAATTCGTTGTAGGCAATGCATAAGTCATAACTTCCCAAATGCTCAATGCGCATCATTTTTTTATTTTCTGAACACTGAACGGTTAATAAATCATTTAAGATCTCGCTAATTTGTTGGTCCACTCCTTGAAGTGGATGGAAACGGGGATGGGTATAATCACCAAGTAACAGACATTTTCTTTTGTCCATGGGGATCCTCCTCCTTATTCATTGTTATTATTCATCACATGTTGCCTATATTCTAAGGAAAACTGCTGCGAATGTCCATGCAGATGGCAGGTTTACTACTCTTAAGGCATTCTCTTCCGGGTAAAAAAGCATCCCCACCCATTGAACCCGGCGGGAATGCTTCTGTGTGGTAACGTCGATCTTGTAAAGCTGCCGCACATTGTGGGCTAGCGATTCGCCCCCACATATTTGCCCAGCTCTACAATCATACTCCCCATCCGTTCATGCTCAGGCATGATGATACGCTGTACGCCCTCTTCCTTAAGTGCCTCAGAGGTAATACGCCCTACAGAAACAGCAAGCACTTTATCCTCGAAAGACTTCAGCATCTCCTCCAGCTTACCCTGTTCCCGAGCAAATTGAGAGAGGAAACGAAATTGTGGCGCACTCGTAAAAGCCACGGCATCAATCTTACCTTCTATGATTTCTGTAAGCAATCTTTCAAGCTCACCCGGTTCTGGTAGAGTATGACGATACGGCAGCACTTGGCGGGTATTCGCCCCAGCCTCCTGCAGCCATTCGAGCATACGAGGCGCTGGATCGCCGTGCAGCTGCAGTACGACCTCCTTGCCCTGCAAATCCAGAGATTGAAGCCCACGAATCAATCCGGTCGTACTTCCGTCGTCGTCACGAACCTCCGGCGTAAGTCCTCTTTTTTTCAAAGCATTCACTGTCTTATAACCCCGTGCAGCAATAATAGAACCAGAAAGGACTTCTAAGAAACGCTCAGCGATATTCAGGCGTTCAGCCGTTTGGAAGAGAGCATCCAGTCCCATGCCTGTGGTAAGGATCACCAAATAAGGCGGATCACTAATCCATGAATTCAATCCTTCCTCCAACGCCTCATCATCAAGAAAGACAGTACCTTGAGCAGGTCGGCATAACGCCGTCCCCCCCATATTTTGCACCAGCTTGGCCATCTCTTCCGATTTGCGCGGACCCGCCAAGGCGACCGTGAACCCCTTCAGTTGCTCTGCCATGTACTATTATCTCTCCTCTCTCCGTTGCCTAACCCAACATTATTGTTTATCAGTATACTTGCAAAGGGCTGCAAAAGGGAAGATAAAAGCATCGTTTTCCTATATGAAATATATATTATTACTTGGAGGAGTGTATTTTAAAGCTACTCACAAGCTTTTGCAGTTCCTCTGCAAGATGGCTAAGATCGGTAGATGAAGATGCCATCTCCTCAACAGAAGCGAGCTGCTCTTGCGCTGCCGTTGCGATGGTCTCTGTATTCACAGCCGCTTCTTCAGAAATGCCACGAATCTCTCCTATAGCCTTTTCCATGTGATCTGATTCCACCAATAAGGTCTGTACAGCCCCACCCATTGCCTCAATTTTCTCTGCGGCACTCTTGACCGCTCTACGAATACGGGAGAAAGAACGTCCGGAAGTATCCACGGCCTCAATCCCTTCGGTTACGCGCTGCTTTGTGTCTTCCATCGTATGGGTCACCAGTGTCATCTCACTATTAATGGCGGTAATCTGCTCAGCAATCAAATGCGCTGATTTCTCTGATTCCTCTGCCAGCTTACGCACTTCAGCAGCAACAACGGCAAATCCACGGCCATGCTCTCCAGCTCTGGCCGCCTCAATAGATGCATTGAGAGCTAACAGATTGGTCTGACGGGCAATCCCTGTGATGACGCCGACAATGCCCTCAATTTGACCGGTCCTTTCATTTAGCTTGTCGATTACACTGCCAAGCTCACCCACCGTTCTATCGATACCATTGATCTTATCCACCACGCTGATGACAGAATCATTTCCTTCCGAAGCAGAGAGTGAAGTCTTGTCCATCATCGCAGAGACCTGCTCCATATATACAGAAATATGATCCACTTCGCTGGTCGTCGCCGCTGTACTTTCCATTCCTTTTCGTACACCAATTACCTGCCGTTCAGTCCCTGCTGCTACCTCCTGAATTGCTATCGTCATTTGTTCGATCGTTTGAGCATTCTGCTCCGCACTGGCAGTTAGCTCTTCGGCTGAAGAGGAGACATTACTCGTCATCTCCTGCACACCTATGATCATCTCGCGCAGGCTGAGCACCATTAATTGAAAGTTCTCTGCTAGCATACCAATCTCATCTTTACGGAAAGCCCCCATGTCTTCGGACAGATCCCCTTTAGCTATCACTGCAGTTGCTTTGCGCAGACGGGTAAGCGGCTTCAGAATAGATTGAATATTAAAATAAACCACGATCAGTGCAAGTAAAACGGAAACTACGATAACAAGCAGCGCTGTATCGCGAATCCCGCTTGTTGCCGAAGTCACTTCATCTATGCTTATCGTACCGCCGATTCTCCAGCCCGTAAGCTCATTCACCATAAACGTCATCTTTTTGTGCGTATCCTTGTAAACATAATCAAAGGTACCTTGTTCTTCCTTGAACATTTCCTTTACAAAATCAGCCGATGATTCCTGCCCAATAACCTCTGTTGGATGAACAAGATATTTCTTGCTGTTATCAAGGATAATAATATATCCTTCCTTGCCAACCTTAGCCGAGGTCAAAGCTCCTAAAGTGGAGAGATTGAGATTCAAGGTAACCACCCCGTCTCCGCTCTTCAGGACCGTTGATATGGCAACTGCCGTTTCCTGATTTACGGTTTGAAAGGCCGGAGAGATCACCACACCCTTCCCGTGCTTCAGAGAATTCACATAAGCACTTTCCTTCCTTGGATCGTAGCCTTCAGGTAGCTTGGCTTCCGAAGCATGGATAGATTCCCCTCTGCTTGTACTAACATAGATGTCTAGAACATCAGGATGCAGCACAGCATATTCCTTCAGTCTGGATTCCATAGAAGCTGCCGTCTGCCCAGTTGCCTCCCTGTTGGCACTCTCAGCAGTGAACTCAGCGGCAAAATAAGAAATAGCATCTATTTTGGATTGAATATTCGAGTTGATGATTTCATTTACTGCCACAACACTTTCAGTAGCATTGCTCACCAGATGATCTTCCACTTCATGGCTGGCAGATTGATAGGTACGCCAACCTATAATGATACTGGGTAAGAGCAGAACTAGTAGGTATGTAAGAATTAATTTGGTTCGGATACTCATACCCGCTTTTTTGTTCATAGTTGTCATCACTCTCTCTCTCTTCGAGTCTTAAAGAAGGACTTATTTACCAGACTTACTATATAATTATATATCCTCCTTTGGAACCGATTTTCCTCCTATCTTTCTTCATTTTTCTCATCATTCTTAAGAATTGTCATATAAACGCAACAAAAAGACCGCCTCAAAGAGCGCGATCTACTCAAATAAGCCTATTTCTTATCATTACCGCAGCAAAAGGCTCCGGTTCTTTCATCCCTAGTTCACGTTCTTGTTCTTGCAGTTCGGGCAGACGCCTCCGAATACCACATGAGCATGACCAATCGTATAACCTGTATCCTTGGCCACTGTGTTCATCCAGTCTCGTGGAACTTGGTTCATTACCTCATCAACCGCACCGCAAACCTCACAAATGATATGCTGGTGATCATCCATGCGGGCATCATATCTGCTGGCAGCCTCACCGAGCTTGAGCTCACGAATCATTTGTTTATCTGAAAGATAACGAAGAGAGTTATATACAGTACCGTATGCTAAGCTATGACCTTGCTCTACTAGCCGGTTCATCACTTCCGCGGCTGTGGGATGGTCATGTGAATTAAGGACGATATCGTAAACGGCTTGACGTTGGGAAGTCAAATTTAGACTTTTCATTGCTATCATCCTCTAACTTATTTTTAGATCAAGTATAAATCGCGAACGTAAGAACGTCAATCCCACTTTTATCCACTGTTTACTCTCTCAGCTACTTAATCAATCCAGAATATTTGATGTCAACGTCAGCTTTGACCTGAAAATCGAGACCCGCATAAAGCCCCTTCCACACTTCCATTTCGGTATCATTATTAAAATGCCTGGCTCCATAGTGCAGACCCCACCCAAATGGATCCAGACCACTAGCTTGAATTTTAGTCAATAACGATAATATATCTTGTTCCAGTTCTCTTCCCCCGGCTGCCGCAATCCCCTCCAACTTACCATTAGTCACCAGATCCGGACTGCTACTTTCTTCGAGAATCCCTCTAATCTTAATATGATATCGAATAGTAGCTTTCCCGTGCTCTGGCGTCAGAATTTTGTAGTCTGAGGACGATCTCTCTGTGTAGTACTGATACATAACTCCCTCTGAATGGGCCGGCAAATTAGTTCGTAAGTTCGAGCGCGACAGCAGATTATATAACCGTGTTTCGTTGGGAGTAAGAACCATTTTAATTTTCTCATTATTAAGCAGAGCAATTTTATTTATTAAAAACTCCTTATCCCCTCTTGCCTCGATAATCGGTAGAATCGGATCAATTCCCTTCTCATAAATATTTCTCATCAGCTGAAAGGAATATACACTAGAAATAAATGGAGACTCCGTGCCTTGTCCACTCATCGCCAGAATAAGAGAATTTGATGGGATCCGCTCCGATTGGGGTCTTACCTGTAGAACCTGAAGTGCTTCCGGACGCCCTATTGCGAAATTAAGAATAAGCTGCATATCTCTACGTCGCACAGCCCAATCCATAACATGTAGAATGTCTTTACGCGCAACCCCCTCCCCCAAAATAATCGATTTACAATGGGAGTAATCAAGCTCCTTTTCCACTCTGGATTTCATTCTACGAAGCGCTTCCGAAATGCTCGGAGACTCCTCAGTCAATATTTGCATCTTCTCATCAATCTTGGTAACATCCCCTTGAGGGATGGCAAGCTTCAAGCTAATCTTAAAATTGCCTTCTTCTGCACCTTGATCAACGCCGATCGCCAGCACAAAAATCCGCAAATCAATCTCCTTGAAGTCACAACCAGAAAGAAGAAGGAATAAGGTAATCCCAATTCCGGCAAGGAATCTTCTCACAGGTTCCCCCTCCTAACTTTGCGATAACAATAAAATAACAGAGCGATGATGAACATCTCACCAAACCAGCGAATTTGCAGAAACCAGGCACCAAACATGTTAAGTTGATATTGATTCAGCCCCATTAAGGACAGAACCATTGCGCTAAACAAGACTAGGATGCTCCACTCTTTCCATTGCTCTGCTTTTGGGGACTGTTTTTTTACAGATGAAACGGCACCTTTAAAAAGCTCTAGACCTCCATGCCAATGAACAATTACACTCACCAGAGATAAACTCAAATAGGCAAAATAAAAAATAAACAGCATCCGTTCAATAATAAAGGATTCCATCCGAATACTGTCGGCCGTCGAGAACCATGTATACACATGTCTATCAATTGCAATGGTTCCAAAGTAACCGATAGGGACCAAAAAGGTTAAGAGAAGTACGAGCAGTCCCTCCACCCCTAAAATCCAAACATGCTTTAGCTTCAGCCCATGAAATACCCGATTAAATATAGCCAGGTTTAAGTAACCACTAAAAGAAAAGGTAGCTGCCGAAAGGCTCATTAGGTCCGGCTTATGCCAGAAGTATGTAATGACCTGCAGAACAGAATCCCAATTGAAGTCCGGATTGGTCAATGCTTTTACGAGGCCATAAATAATTAACGGTAAGGTTACGCTGAGAATGATTTCAAGCCCATACAAGATGGATAGAGAATCGAAACGACAGCAGATGCAGACCAGGACTAAAAAACTGATCACAACAGTATAAGGACTCGAATCCGGACTGATAAACCGCAGCGTGATATCTACAAAAGAAAGTAGCGTAACCCCACCGGCCATACACCATAAACCAGCAAAAAGGAGTAGCAAGGTTCTGGCTAACTTCTTAGGAAGCAAAGAGTAAAATATTTCTGGAAAACCCTCTCCGGGGAACTTAGCAATCAATACAGTAAATATATAAACAAACAAAGTGCCAAAGATCGTCCCAATTAGAATGGATATCAAAGCACCTGAAAAACGTCTGTCTATTAGTTCCCTAGGAACAAAATTAATGATATTAATCAAGCTGTTCATCAGAAAAAGACAGTAGAAATAACGGCTTTTGGCCATCAATATTTCCCGCCCTTCTTCTTACCAAAGTTATCAAGAAAAAACAATCTGAAATAGGGTTGCCCAAAACTCCGTTGATTGCATAGATACATCGCGAACCCCACCACACAGATCACTACACCAACCATCCCTAGAACAGCGGCAGCTATAAGAAAAATGTACTTCAGCACGCGTATCGACAAGCTCATCATATTCAACGGAATCAGAAAATTGGATATTGCAACGGCCGAGACCAATATAATCATAATGTTACCTACAAGCCCTGCAGCCGTAGCTGCTTGACCCAAGATTAGACCTCCGACCGTCGTGGCCGTAGGACCAATCGCCTTGGGAAGCCGTAAACTCGCCTCGGTCAGAAATTCCATCATCATAAGCATTAAGAGCACTTCTACAAAAGATGGATAGGGCACAGTCGCACGACTACCTGAAATGAGCAGTGCAACCTGTACACGAATAATCTCGGGGTTATAAGAGGTAAGTGTTACATAGATCGCAGGCAGCCACAACGTCATGCACACACCGATAATCCGGAGTAGCTTTAAGAACCGACCCACAATAGGAAATTGGATTTTATCATCCATGGATGTAAAGAAATCGTTAAATATGGAAGGCAACACTATCGCATATCCCGTTGTATCCAGGAGTATCGCTACTTTTCCTTCAGACAAATTAAATACGACTCTATCAGGCCTTTCGGTCACAATGGACTTGGGCAATATTCTCAGACTGTCACTACTTATAAATTTCTCAAGTTCTCCCATAGCCTGCAAAATATCAACCTTTAGGGTACTCATCTTCTCCCTTAATTCCTCTAACACATTATGATCAACACGCTTAGTATCATATAGGATTGCCACCTTTGTTTTGGAGACATCGCCGATGACCATGGTTTCCATTTTGAGATTAGTGGATTGATAGCGCCGACGAATCATGTTCAGATTCACCGCAAGATCCTCCGTTAGCGCATCTGAAGGTCCCTGAGAAATGCTTTCTGCAGACGTTTCACTGACACCACTACTTTCCGTACTCATTGCGTCATAAAAACAAATCACATCATTTATGCTAAGAAGAACATATCCGCTAAGCAAAAGATTGATCGCTGTTTCATTCGTAGTCTCTTCTTCCGTGCCCGGATACGTCGTAATGTAATCAAGGTAAGCGTTAGTATCGCCCATCTCATAAAATGGTGTAATCACATGGCGACTGAGTGTCTGCGAATCTGTAACGCTTTTAATATAAATTAAGTTGATCTGCCCAAAAGGCGCTACGAGCGTCCTTTCGATTAAATCGGCGAATCCGTCCAATTCACCCTTGATCCATTCCAGAGAAACATCGTGCTTATCCTGTTGAACTGACATGGATCATCCCTCCTAATTATCCTGCGCTTCCCGGATGCCACCTTATTTTGGCACTATTTCTCTGAATTCATGCACTACACATATGAACACAGAGTTTCTTTTAACGGGTCTGTGGTAATAAATGAAATGAGTATTGTATAGATGGAGGGATAATAAGATGGATCCACATCGTAAAATAACGCAAGGTCTCCCGCAATTTCCTGAATCATTATGGAGAGACACTACGGATTTACCGACTTTTCCAAAGCTGACTGAAAATATTACTACAGATGTCGCAGTGATCGGCGGCGGGATTACAGGCATTACTACAGCCTATCTCTTAAGCAAAGCTGGATACAAGGTCACGCTATTGGAGGCAGGGGAAATTCTCAGCGGTACTACGGGGTTTACAAGCGCCAAAATCTCTGCCCAGCACGGATTAATCTACAATCATTTGATGAAGCATTTCGGAAAAGAGAACGCCCTTCTCTATTATCAATCAAATCATAGGGCTATGAATTGGATCATAAATACAGCTGAAGAACTTGAAGTGTCTTGCGGCATGAAACGTGAAGCAGCCTATCTATACGCGGATGCTGAAGATCATAAAACGCTTAAAGAGTTGGAAGAAGAGTATAAAGCCTATGAACAATTGGGTCTGCCCGGTGAATGGCTGGATAACGTATCTATCCCTCTGATGGCGAGCGGTGCGATTAAATTACCAGGACAAGCTCGTTTTCACCCCCTGCAATATCTGAAGGCCTTGTTGAAGGTTATCGTGGAAAAAGGTGGCGTGATCTATGAGCATACGATGATGACGGACAAGGTGGAGAAGAACGATAAGCTTACGCTTTTTACAGAAAAGAATGACCACCGCATCACCTGCCGTTACGCTGTGTCGGCTTCTCATTTCCCCTTCTACGATGGAGGTGCGTTATATTTCTCGCGACTTCATGCTGAACGTTCCTATTGTATGGCGATCCAGCCCGAAACGGATTTTGAGGGTGGAATGTATTTAAGCGCCAGCGAACCAACCCGTTCTCTGCGTGCTGTGGAGTGGGAAGGACATCCTCTGGTTATCGTAGGTGGGGAGAATCATAAGACAGGCCAAGGCATCTGCACGATAGGTCATTATGAGAATCTGGAACTGTTCGCAGGTCACTTGCTGGGCATCAAATCGATCCCTTACCGCTGGTCGGCACAGGATTTAATTACCCTGGACAGGGTTCCCTACATCGGCAAGATTTCAGACAACGAAGAGATTTATATCGCTACGGGATTCGGAAAATGGGGCATGACAAGCGGTACCTTGTCCGCTCAAATCATCTCGGATCAGATTCAGCGCAAAGATAATCCATATACAGAGCTATACGATCCATCCCGCTTCAAAGTTGGCGCCAGCCTAAAGAACTTCTTCGTTCAAAATGCCAATGTGGCAAAAGAGCTTGTAGCGGGAAAAGTTGAGATCGTCCATAAAAAGACAAGTGACCTGGAGGCAGACGAAGGAGCCGTTGTCTTCCATGACGGCAAACGGGTTGGCGCCTACAAAGATCCAGAAGGTAAACTTCATCTGGTGGACAGAACTTGTACGCATATGGGCTGTGAATGCGAATGGAACGACGGCGATCGTTCTTGGGATTGCCCTTGCCACGGCTCCCGTTTCTCCTATGATGGAGAAGTATTGGAAGGACCTGCATCGGTGCCACTGACGAAGCTTTACGAATAAATTGAGGTCCTTTGGCAGGGGCGGTTGTGAATGCCGTATAGCATTCAGGTATAATAGGACATGAATGAAGCATTAGCTTCAAAAATGTTTAAAGGAGCGTGACGTTAGAGATGGATTTGAGAGGAAAGAGTGTTGTGATTACGGGTGCGGGCAAAGGGATCGGCAAATCCTTAGCCATGGCACTAGCTAAGGAAGGTGCTAATTTGGGCCTGATCTCCAGAACTTCAGGCGATCTCGAAGCGTTAAAATCAGCTTTAACGGAAGTATACGACGTGAAAGTCAGCATTGCCGTAGCGGATATCGCTGTACGCGAAGAGGCTGAACGTGCGGTTGCTTACCTGCAAAATGAGCTAGGACCATTTGACGCATTGATTAACAATGCCGGAATTGCAAAATTCGGCACATTAGTAGAAATGGACCCCGCCGATTGGGAAAGCCATATCCAAGTCAATCTTTACGGGACCTATTATGTAACTCGCGCTGCGCTGCCAGCTATGATTGAGAAAAATGGTGGAAATATCATCAATATCTCTTCTACCGCCGGAGAGCGTGGCTTCGCGACAGGCTCGGCTTATTGCGCATCCAAGTTTGCACTGATGGGCATGACCGAAGCCCTCGCACAAGAGGTGCGTAAGCACAACATCCGCGTCGTAGCCTTGACTCCAAGCACTGTAAACACTGGACTAGCTTCCAACGCTGGACTTAAGATCGGTGACGAAGACCGCATGATGCAGCCTGAGGATGTAGCTGAATTGGCCTTAACAGCCTTGAAGCTCCCGGATCGTGTCTTCCTAAAAACAGCAGGACTCTGGACCACGAATCCGCAATAAAACAGAGCTGGCTGGTTCTACGCCAGCCGTACTTTGTGGAGAAGAAAACCTCAAGACTGCTCTTCTCCATCCTCTGATTACACTTTGTGCGATAGAATGCCTCTATACCTCGAATTCTGGATACTATTTGACGTTCGAATGACGTTCGAATAACGTTCGAATAACCGATAGTTGCACTTTGTACATCTATTCAGCGTAAAAAGAGGCTCCGTCACACTTTAATTGCACTCTGTGCAACTAAAAGTAGGAAATTCTCGACCATTGGCCAGATTCATCTAATTTAGTTGCAGAGAATACACTTATTGCTTCTTTTCTAACGAATCAGAGCTTTTAAGTGTATAAAGTGCAATTATATATTCAGCCTAATGTTTATGTATGGATATCACACTACTGAACGGAGGTTTTCCTAACATGCTGGTAGTCACAAATACTATTAAAGTTAAAGAAGGTCATGGTGAAGCCATTGCTCAACGTTTTGGAGGAAATAATGGTGTACAGGATATGCCAGGATTCGTCCGCATGGAGGTTTGGCAAGGAAGTGCCAAAGAAGGTGTTGAGGAATTAAAAATCTGTACCATGTGGGAGAATGAGGAGGCATTTAAAGGCTGGACCTCCAGTGACTCCTTCCGTCAATCACACCGCGGTGCTGGTGGGAATGAAGCCATTCTTGGTGCTTCGATCGACAAATATAAGCTGATGATCAGCCGAACACCTGGCACCAGCAATTAAGTGTAGAGATTGGACGACTAGTCCCAATAGCTATTCGTATAACTTACGTCTACAATTAACAAAAGTACGACTGCCGCGACAAAAACAACAGGGATACCCTAAGCCGATATGGCTTTGAGACATCCCTGTTGTTTTTTACAGTGTGTCGCTTATTGCTCACTAACATGAGGCAAAGCTTGCTCCACCTCTTGATGTTTCCCCGGCCAGAATGCCCACCGGCCAAAAAGTGTCGTAATAGCGGGCACAAGGAACGGACGAACTACGAAGGTATCAAGTAGGATACCTAGCGCGGTGATGATACCAAATTGCACAAGCACCTGAATCGGTAAGCTAGCTAATACAGCAAAAGTACCTGCCAGAATGAGGCCTGCCGAGGTAATTACTGAGCTGGTCTCATTCACGCCTTCCGCGATCGCCTGCTTAAGCGGCATGGTCTTACGCTTTTTCCAAATATTCGAGATCATAAAGATATTATAATCTTCTCCAAGTGCCACCAGGAATACAAAGGAATAGAGCGGGATCGCTCCTTGAATAGCATCTGCACCCATCACATAGTGAATGATAATCCAGCCTAAGCCAAGTGCAGAGAAGAAGGAGAGAATAACTGTTCCGACCAGATAAATAGTTGCCACTATCGAACGCAGATATATCAACAACAGCAAAGTGATCAACCCGATAACAACAGGGATAATCAGATCGGTGTCGCGATCTCCGATTTTTTTGGTATCATACTGAGTCGCTGTCTGACCACTTACCCACACATGATCTGAAGGACTCTCTACCCCTACATCAATCAGCGCTTGCTCTGCCGTTTCTAAAAGGGCTGGAATATGCCCCATCGCTTCAAGTGAATAAGGATTGTTCTTAAATTCGATATCAAAACCCAGAATATCCTTGTTCACAGCGCCCTGCTGCGGATCAGAAACCGTATCCACATACGTGAGCCCTCCGAGAATGACTTTAAGGTCCTCTCCACTCGCTTGCCCCTTAGTATTAATAATCAGTTTAGCGGGAGCTAGTTCGCCCGGTGAAAACTGCTTACCGATGAGGTCGAACCCTTCGCGGGACTCCATATTTTTAGGAAAAGAAGAGAGAATATCATACGTAAACTTGATTCCACTGGAGAATGAAGCCAGAATCCCCAGTCCGATAACGGTCACTCCTACGATAGCCCAAGGCCTGGAAACTACAAATCCGCCAATCCCTTTTTTATGGGAGACTTTAAGTTCTGGAACTGGTTTCCCTTTAGCCTTAGCCCGTTCAACCTCCATTTGCGGCGTGCGCGGAATGAATGGGAAGAACGAGGTCCGTCCGAAGATCGCCAAAAGTGCAGGTACAAGCGTTAAGCTAGCAATTCCCATAATGAAAATCGAAACACTGAACGGTATTGCAAAGCGATGATATGCTCCATACTTAGCCAGTAATAGCGCGAACAGTGCAAGCACAACGGTGAAACCACTCATTGCAATAGCCCCTGAAGAATCGGTAATGGAACGAAGCAGGGCACGAGTTTTGCTTTGCTCTATCTTCAGAAGCTGACGGAATCGCGAAATCAGGAACAAACAATAGTCCGTACCCGCACCGAACAACAGAACCGTCATGATGGAGACTGCCTGCGAATCCACGGTGATCCAGCCTTCTTGCGCCATTTTTCCAAGGATCGGGCTAGTAATACCATAAGCGAATCCAACAGCAATAAGCGGAATAAACGCCAAGATAGGCGAACGATAAATCACCAATAAGAACACCAGCACAAGCACAACCGTAGCAATCAGCAAGGAAACGTCTGCGTTCTGGAACAGTCCAGTAGCATCGATAGATATACCCACTGGACCCGTAACACGTAAGCTCAGGTCTTTTCCATCCGCCTTAGCAGTGGACGGATCTCCTCCGGTCTCCGTGTTTATGATCTTTTTCATTTCTGTCACAGCTTCGCCGAGCTGATCACTATCTGCCGTTTTATCAAAAAGCACCGGGGTTACCAGCGTACTAAGATCCTCGGATAACGAGGCCTGTAGTGCTTGTGGCGGCAGCTGTCCTAATGGAGGGACAAAATTCTGATGGGGCAATGGTTGCTGCTCCAACTTCTTGTACACAGCAGTGATATGTACTAAATCATCTTGTGAAAGCCCACCTTCTCTATGCCATACGAGCAGCGCAGGCACTCCGCTTCCACTAGGGAATTCCTGCTCTGCAATAGCTGCTGCCTGTACCGACTGTGCATCATCTGGGAGGTTAGGCGCATTATTAGCAACCTGAGAATTCACTGCAGGCCATAACAGGGTAAGTGCACCTACAAGCACTATCCACACGAGAAGAGTAATCCACTTCGTCTTTTTTCCTGCCACCCATTTTCCGTAGCCTGACATTCCCTTCATCCTCTCCTTTACCCTGCAGCCTTAGAAATGAGCCGCGGGTCATTTTTAATTCTATCATATATATGCTTTAATTTTTAATCAAACTTTTTTTATTTTTCCGAAAAATCAAAACACCTCACCACATATAAAATACCCCTCTCTTCACATTGAAAATCAGCAACATGTGAAAAGAGGGGTTTATGTTCTGCTTTTTTCTTTACTTCAATTTAGATTTAGCCTGCGTCCAAATCTCCTTCAGAGAACTGACTGTTATAGAGATCAGCATAGAATCCGCCTTGTGCCAGCAGCTCCTCATGGTTGCCCTTCTCGATTACACTACCTTGATTCATAACAAGGATAAGGTCGGCATCTCGAATCGTCGAAAGACGGTGGGCAATTACAAAGCTGGTTCTGTTTTGCATCAATGCCTTCATTGCTTTTTGAATCAACAATTCGGTCCGTGTATCGACACTGCTTGTTGCTTCATCAAGAATGAGGATCGATGGATCAGCCAGAATCGCACGGGCAATCGTGATCAGCTGCTTTTGTCCTTGTGAAATATTAGAAGCTTCTTCATTTAACACCGTATTATAGCCAAGCGGAAGTGTGCGGATAAAGTGATCGGCATGGGCAGCCTTGGCCGCACGCACCACATCAGCCTCTGAAGCACCTTCACGTCCGTAAGCAATGTTATCGCGGATCGTACCATTGAACAGCCAGGTATCCTGAAGCACCATACCAAATTTGCTGCGCAGGTCACTCCGTTTCATATTGGTAATATTGACGCCATCAATGATAATTTCCCCATCGTTCAGCTCGTAGAAGCGCATCAACAGGTTAATCAAAGTGGTTTTACCAGCACCGGTAGGACCGACAATCGCTATAGTCTGACCTGGACTAACCTCAATGTTCATGTCCTCAATCAGAATCGCATCTTCTTTATATCCGAATTTCACATGACGGAACTCAACGGAGCCTTCCGGAGTACCATCATCAAGCTTCGCAACTGTAGTAGTAACTTCCTTAACTTCCTCTTCTTCATCCAGAAGTTCGAATACCCGTTCTGCAGAAGCAATCGTGGATTGAATAATATTAGCAATATTAGCCGTTTGTGCAATCGGCTGGGTGAACTGACGGGAATACTGAATAAAGGCTTGAATATCCCCGACATCGATCATTTTTTTAGTAACAAAGATACCGCCGACTACACAAATCATTACATAACCCAAGTTACCAATAAACATCATGAGCGGCATAATCATACCGGACATGAATTGGGCACGCCAGCCAGAGTCGTAAAGCTTATCGTTAATTTCATCGAAATCCTTAAGGGACTGCGGTTCACGACCAAATGCTTTAATAATCCGGTGACCGGTATACATTTCCTCTACATGACCATTCAACTGACCAAGTGATTTCTGCTGGCCTACAAAATAAGTCTGCGAGCGCTTGGAGATAGCCATAATCACAACGAAGCTGAGTGGCAATGTAACAATTGTAATCAAAGTCAGCCATGGGCTGATGGTAAGCATCATTACGATGACACCGATAATGGTGACAATAGAAGTAATCAATTGAGTTAAGCTCTGCTGCAGCGTAGTACTGATGTTATCCACATCATTCGTAGCACGGCTTAGAATTTCCCCATGGGTACGGGAATCAAAATATTTCAAAGGCAAACGTTCCAGCTTGCTGTTGATTTGCTCACGCATGTCGTAGACGACCTTCTGAGCTACGCCAGCCATTACATACTGCTGGATATAGCTAAACAGAGCACTAAGCAAATACAGACCCGCAAGGATGATCAGGATATCATTAATGTATCCAAAATCAATGGAAGCTCCCTCAACACCCATTAATTTACCATAAGCACCTTCAAACAGTTTAGTTGTTGCTTTACCCATAACCTTAGGACTGAAAATACTGAACACCGTACTGGCAATAGCCATAACTAGAACGATGATTAATTGAACCATACGAGGTCTTAAATATTTAATCAGACGACGAAGTGTACCCTTAAAGTCTTTAGCCTTTTCTGCAGGCATCCGCATGCCAGGTCCGCCACCAGGTCCAGGACCTTTATGGGCGCGTGGAGCTGCAGGCTTATTGTTTTGTTCACTCATGCTATTTCCTCCTCTGACAGCTGCGAGGATACGATCTCGCGGTACACATCACTGCTCGCGAGCAGTTCACGGTGAGTGCCCATTCCGGCGATTTCACCCTCATCAATAACAATAATCCGGTCGGCATCCATAACGGTACTAACCCGTTGAGCTACGATTAGAACAGTGGATTCCGTGGTTTCATCTTTGAGTGCCGCGCGGAGCTTAGCATCTGTTTTGAAATCAAGCGCTGAGAAGCTGTCGTCAAACAGATAAACTTGAGGTTTTCTCACAAGCGCACGTGCAATGGACAACCGTTGTTTCTGACCGCCGGAGACATTACTACCGCCTTGAGCAATTTCCGAATCAAACCCATCTTTCATGGCTGAGACGAAATCGTAGGCCTGAGCTACCTTGGCTGCATGAATGATTTCTTCATCGGTAGCATCCTCTTTACCGTAGCGAATGTTTTCGTTAATCGTACCTGTGAACAATACCGCTTTTTGAGGGATGTAACCAATTTTGCTCCGTAGCTCTTCTTGTGTCATCTCACGTACATCTACTCCGTTCACACGTACAGCACCTTCGTTAACATCATAGAACCTTGGAATCAAACTGAGCAGGGTAGATTTACCTGAACCTGTACCACCGATAATCGCCGTAACTTCACCTGGACGAGCACTAAAGCTAATTTTCGAAAGTGCAGGTTGTTCCGCCCCAGGATAAGAAAAGGAAACATTATCGAATTCAACAAAACCACGCATATGATCGCGGCCGTCTTTTTTAGTAGCTTGAGCCGTTGTTTGCAATTCACTCTCTGATGGATCTGTGAACTCCGGCCGCATATCGAGCACTTCATTGATACGTAAGGCTGAAGCTGAAGCACGAGGAATCAGCACGAACATCATCGACACCATAATCAGGGAGAACATGATTTGCATCGCATATTGAATAAATGCCATCAGTGAGCCGACTTGTAAATCGCCATCGCCAATTCGAATCCCACCAAAGTAAAGAATTGCGATCATGGAAAAGTTCATAACAATCATCATAAGCGGCATCAAACCGGCCATGATTTTATTTACTTTGATCGCTGTGTCTGTCAGATCACGGTTAGCCTCGGAGAAGCGTTTATTCTCATGATCAATCCGGTTAAATGAACGGATAACACGGATACCCGTCAAATGTTCACGTAACACCAGATTTAATTTATCTAGCTTGATCTGTATCGCTTTAAACAGTGGTAATCCCTTCATTCCGATAAAGAAAATTGCGCCAACGAGTACCGGAATAACTACTACAAAGATCAATGATAATTTCGCATCTTCAGATACCGCCATGATGATACCACCAATCATCATCATCGGTGCACCGATCATCATACGCAGCATCATAGTAAGTACCGTCTGTACCTGCGTAATATCATTCGTTGTACGGGTAATTAAAGATGCGGTACCGAGTTTATCAAATTCATGCAGCGTGAAATTCTCTACATGGTTAAACACACGAGCACGGGTAAGTTTACCGAATCCTGCTGCCACTTTTGCCGATAAATAGCTGGCAATGACTGAACATATAGCCCCGCCCCCTGCAACTAAAAGCATGAAGCTACCTATTTTCCAAATAAAACTACGATCTCCCTGAACAATTCCTTTGTCGACGATGTCGGACATCAGCGTTGGGAGGTATAAGTCGCCCATGGACTGTAAGAACACAAGAATTAATACAGCACCAATAGCTACTCGAAATGGCTTCAGTTGTTTAAATAATTTAATCAAGCTTCTCATCTCCGTTCATTTGTAGCCTATCCCAATTAGGTGGTGGATTATCCTCAACAAAAGCATGTACCTTCAGCAATAGTTCTGTGAGCTGCTTAGTCTCTTTTTCACCTAAGTACTGTACGAGCTCACCCAGCATTGCATCTCTATATTGCTCTGCTCTTCGTGTGAGGTTTTTTCCACTCTCCGTCAATTTCACGCGTACGACTCTTCGGTCCGAAGGATCTGCGTGTCTTTCCACCATCTGTTTCGCCTCAAGACTATTAATCAATTGCGTAATAGTTGGAGGTGTGAATCCGAGGAGTCGGCTGATTTCAGATATCTTTAGACCCTCATCATCAGAATGATTCCATTTTTCAATGCATATCATTAAAGTCATCTCACTCGGCTTATGGCCTTCAACACCCTTTTGCCATTGGCCTTTATGCAGCCGTTTCATCGCCGCGAAAAGCCCGTGTGCGACTGAATTTTCAGTATTTTCTGTATTTCCTCCGTTTATCCCAATTTCTATCACCTCAAATTTAGTTAGGTCAGCTAATTATTAAACAATGTATTATTTAGGCTACCTAATTATATTTTCGGCACAACGCTTTGTCAAATTTTGAATACGGTATCAATTATTACGAAAAAGAAAACTCCCCAGCACAATGGCAAGGGAGTCCAATTTCATATATGTATTACTCTGTATTATAAGAATACTGAATAGATTGATTGAATCCTAGTACAGTGCTCCGTGCTCGTAAGTGGTGATACCTCCGCTGTTTCCAGAGCCAACTGGTCCAACAATAATGAAGCTAAACAATGCTAACACGCTGACCATCATCAATAGTGATTTTTTCATTTTTTCTCACCCCCTTTACTAATTCTCTATACCTATCCTGCTGAGTAACAGTAGCATAATCTCTGTTCGTCTCAAATAAAGTAACACAATTAATAAAGTCTTTTCCGTTATTCTGTCTTATGGCTAATTCCAAACACTGAATAATATAATCCACACCTATATTATATTGTTTAAGGTTTATACGATACATGGCTACTTGATAGTACAAACGATACAAGCGATCTACATTATTCGGTTCCTGGTATTGCTCAAACCTCTGCATCTCCCGCGAGAACCGTGTGAGCACACTTTCAGCAGAGAAGCCATAACGATTGGCAGAATCCATAATAGTGATAAGTCCTGCAAGTATCTCACCCGGATTATCTGCTAAAAAAGCAGTATATGAAGGCAAAACAGTTACATTACCCACCAACATCTCCAGTGTAAAGCTGTTCGCTTTTGCAAATAACCGAAAATGCTCTACAGCTTCTAGACCTTTCTCATCCAGCATTTCGAACCAGCCAAGTTCTGCATAACCTGCTGTATACTTCTTAGCTTCTTCATATTGACCTTGCTTGGTTAGTGAAATCGCTTTGAGTAGATATCCATGACCATAATACACAACGAGGGGACGTTCAGTACTAAGTTCTTCACGACGTCTGTCTTCCTTTGTTCGAATTTGCACACGATAAACAGCATTTGCCAAAGCTCTCAGCTCATCCGCAAATCCTTCCATTTGCTTCCATCTGCGTAGATCGAAACATAATTGTGTCAGCCTTAACAGTCCATCTAATTGCATGTTTTCTGGCAGACGGCCTCTAAAAGGCCCGAAGGTAATTACTCCGCGTAACTTCTCATCAGTATCGACAATTGCCTTAACTGACATAAAAATACGAAAATGACTGATTGCAAGGCGTTCAGAGTAACTATCAGATTCGTTTTCTGCTACAACCTTATAGAAAAACATGGATTCATCTATTTTACCTTTATTAAACAATTTTTCGGCTATCGAATAAACGATATCTAGCGATTTAGGATAGTCCAATAACTTGCTTAAGGTATCATCAATGCATTGTTGCTTGCCCAGTTCAGCACAGCGTATTAAAAAGGGCTCTACCCTGCGGCGTGAGACCTTCTCCTCATTGAAGCATTCATCTACATAAAGTGGATACAGCCATCCATCAGGAAAACCAAAGGCTTTAATGATTGCATCTATTTGTCCCAGGGACATAGGCTTCGGTGGATTCCCGTGCAGGATTGCACTGAGACTTCCTCGATTCAGACCACAAATTTTTGAAAATGAGGCGAGATTATGGCCGGAGCGGGACAGATTTTTCTCAATTTCTGAGCGTATAGTTGTTAACTTTCCCTCCACTCGGCACCCCCAAAGTTTGACTTGAAAAGATTCTATTAATTGACATTATAGGTGAAAGTTATGGATTGTACAACCAATAGATTGTACGACAAAAAGAGGAGCGTATTTCTCTCCTCTTTATCGGTTGGATCTTCGTAATAGTGTAATTCTATGGATGTATCGAAGTTTAATTTATGGTATTAGCGGCTTTTGAGCTTCAGCAGTAAGCTGTTGCACTCGCCTTGCGACTGCGCAAGTTCTCCATCATCTTATGTTGTGCCAGCAAAATATAACCGTCCAATCGCTCGCTTAGCTCTAGGACAGCATGGTCACTAAGACTCCGTTTCTCCGCGACTTCCAGCAATTCGCATCTAAGGCTCTCTATAGTCACAAACAGCTCATCTTCTCTGTAGTCTCTTCTATAAGCTTTCTCGGAAGAACCTTGATATAGTGTCACAACTCTCTCCTTCTCTCTATCAACATCTCCTCCTATCATAATCCATGATACCAAAAAACATATTTTCAAAAAAAAAGAAAAATTTGCAGAACATCCACAAAAAATAAAATAGTTATTATTTCTGATGTTCTATAGACTCGTAGGGAAGTCATTTGGGTATTGTTCTCTCAATAGACCCTTTGCAAAAGAAATCCATTCCCGTGCTGCAAAGGATAAATAACGATCTCTACGCCACGCCATAGCGAGCTGCCAAGGGATTACTGGATCTGTCAAAGGAATAACTACCAATCGTGAGCGGTCCATGTCGCGGCAAATGGTTTCCGGCAATAATGCGATTCCCATTCCCGCGGCGACCATCTTGCTGATTAAGTCCCATTGTGAACTCTCATATATAACCTTTGGCTGAAATCCAGCTTTTACACATTCCGTAATGATCCGATCATGCAGCGTAAAATCCTCTCGAAATAGCACGAACTCCTCTTCTGCCAGTTCACTTAGCGGAACAAGCTCTGCCTCGGCCAGCCGATGTCCCATAGGCAAAATAAGATTCAGCGTCTCTTCAACAAAGGTAAAACAATGAAGTTTGGCTGTATCTACAGGCAATACGACCATTCCAATGTCCAGTAGTCCGGTTTCTACATCTTCCTCCACTTTTTTGGCCCCATCCTCATGCAGACGAATCGTAACCTGTGGATATCGCTTATGAAATTGACCAATTACTGAAGGAAAAAAACTCGCGCCTACCATAGGAGGCAAACCGATACGGATGTGACCCTGCTCCAGATTCCGTAAGTTATCCAGTTCAGAAGACAAGCTGGCGAAAGACTCCACGATATTTTGCGCTTTGGTGAACAAAATTTCCCCTGCGTCTGTAAGCCTTACACTCTTCCCTTCACGGTAGAACAAGTCTGCCTCCAGTTCGACCTCCATATTCCGAATCATTTTACTGATCGTGGGCTGTGTTATATATAATGATTCAGCAGCTCTGGTAAAGCTTTTCATTCGTGCCGCTTGAACGAAATATTCTAATTGTCGGATATCCATTTATGTGCCCCCCTAATCCATAGACAAAAGGAATGTCATTTATTCGATCTATTCATTTTACCTATGAAAACAATTGATGTAAACTTTCATTATCATGAAAGGAGCGAAGCCTTATGAAAAAGATTGTTATAGGCTTGCTGCAGGTAGCGGGACTTATGTTATTCTCTTTACTTATCAACGCTTTGACCCCATTATTGCATATCCCTATTCCCGGAAGCATACTCGGAATGATTATATTGTTTCTCCTGCTTGAGTTCGGTGTCATTCGTCTAAATTGGGTAGAAGTGGGTGCTTCTTGGCTACTCGCCGAGCTCCTACTGTTCTTCATTCCATCTGCTATAGGTGTAATGAAATACGCTAATATTCTGGAAACGGATGGATTACGTATTCTTGCCGTTGTCGTCTTAGGCACATTTGTTGTGATGGCTAGTTCCGGATTACTTACCAGTAGAATTTATAAAGCGAAGGAGCGGAAAGAATCATGTTAAACGCTCTGCTATTCTTTGGTCTCACGGTCGCGGTGTATTTACTCGCGAAACGTATCTATGCTTCTACTGGTAAAGTCTACACCTCTCCATTAATCATCACACCAGTGATTATGATCATCTTTCTGCTTATAACAGGCATTACTTATGACTCATACAATGCGGGAGGAAAATGGCTGACGGATTTGCTGCAACCAGCAACCATGGCCTTTGCCATCCCTTTGCATAAGAACTTCAAGGTACTCAAAAAGCACGCCGCCGAAATTGCGGCAGGCGTGCTATCAGGGACGATAGTTGCGGTGATCTCTTCCATTCTGCTCGCCAAATGGCTGCATGTTAGCGGCGATCTGGCAGCAAGTCTGGTCCCGCGTTCGGTAACCACACCGATCGCTATGAGCATCTCGCAAAGTATCGGCGGTGTACCGAGTATCACAGCAGTCTTCGTCATTATTACCGGGATACTGGGTACAATGATGGGCCCTACTGTACTTCGTATCTTCCGCATTGAGAATGAAATTGCGCGCGGTGTATCGCTGGGAACCGCTGCACATGGTACAGGAACATCCAAAGCCTTCGAGCTTAGTTCACTGACCGGAACCATCTCCAGTATTGCGATGATTCTGTCCGCGCTGTTATCTATAGGTGTGGCGCCAGCTTTGCTCGCCATATTCCTCCACTAGGCTAACCCAGCTTGGGCCAAGGGCATGTCACTTTAGTACATCTAAAGTAGCATGTCCTTTTTCTATGAATCGAACCTTAGAACTTAACAGGCAACCCGCTTTGCGCTGAATCGTAGGCCGCACAGGTGACTTTGAGGGTTTTGTATCCATCCTCATAGTCGCATAAAATGCGCGAGCGATCCCCCGTCCGTACAGCATGTATGAAGGCTTCACTTTCTACTAAATATGGGTTTCCTGTATTCTCAAATTCGGTACTATTGCCGCTTCGCACTTCCAAGAGACGATCCGGGTTCCAGTCCAATAGTCCCCGATCATTATAGAAGCTTAGACCTACACTGCCCACCTCATCAGGTAAAACGCATGTATTTGAAATATTAGCAATAATTCCATTTTCAAGCTTCAGGGATACGGTACCTACATCTGCCACGCTCACACCTTCATGCTGCTCATGCATAATCCGGTTTCCGAACATGCCGTAGACTTCCTTTACTTCTCCGGCTAGATAGCGCACCAAATCGACGATATGTGTAGTTTGCTCTGTGAATTGTCCTCCGGATTGCTTCTGATCACGCCACCAAGCTACGCCTGGCATGCCGCCCATCCATTGCCCCATAATCATACCAACCTTGTCACCACGCAAAGTTTCTTTCAGACGCTTAATGTTCTCCTGATAGCGTAAATGATATCCTACCGAGGTTAACAAATGATGTTCTTTAATATCCTGAAGTAGGCTTGCGGGAATTTCAGTAGTCATACTAAGCGGTTTTTCTATAAAAAAGGGAATATCCCTCTTGATTAATGATCGTTCGATCGCACCATGAGATTGTGGAGGCACACAAATATAAACAGCATCGAGCTTCTCCGCATCCAGCATCTCTGTAATATCACCATATCCAGCAGCATCGTATGGTCGTGCCATATCTTCGCCTTTAGCCTTACTGCTTCCGCAGACCGCCTGCAAACGGACATCATCCATCTCTGCCAGTAAATCAGCATGTACCTTAGAGAACCAACCCGTACCCACAATACCCACTTTTAATGTCATACTTTTTCCTCCTGCCGATTGATTATGAATACCTTTTCATAGATTATACCCTCTTATGAGCGGATAAGATAATCTCTCCATTCTTCGGGAAGCAAATGCATATAAGGACGCTGCAAAAAGCGATCATCCGCAAGCACAATAATGCCTGTATCTGTCTCACTTCGAATCAGCCTGCCTCCAGCTTGCAATACCTTGCACATTCCCGGGTAGACATAAGCATAATCAAAGCCGTTTTTACCTCTGGCATTAAAATACTGACGCAGTAGATTACGCTCAAGACCAAGCTGTGGCAGGCCAACACCAACAACCATCACCCCGTTGAGACGGTCTCCTGGCAAATCTACACCTTCCGAAAAAATCCCTCCGAGTACAGCAAAGCCTAACAACGTCTCGTCATTATCTGGACGAAAGGATGCTAAAAAAATCTCTCTAGCCTGCTCACTCATGCCTGTATCCTGCATCAAAGTCCGTACTTCGGGGTAATTCTCCGTAAAGGCCTGATATACGTTTTGTAAATAGAGATATGAAGGAAAAAAGACCAGATAATTGCCCTTCTTTGAAACCATTTGATGCAATGCCTGAGTTAACGGGATGAGAGAAGCTTCCCGGTCATGATAACGTGTGGAGACAGGCAGCACGGTCACCTCCCATTGCTCCTTCTGAAAAGGAGATGAGACCGTTAAACTGTAATCTTCCTCCACCGCACCAATCATATCCCGATAATACGATAATGGAGAAAGCGTAGCAGAGAACAGAATCTGACTTCGAAAGCTCTTAGACATTTGCCCCAGCAAATGCGATGGATCCAAATTAAATAACTTCAAATACACATCACCGCGCCGGACCTCAGCATAGGTTATGTAGCGTTCATCATAGGTCTTAAAGGTGCGAAGCATCCCTTGAACTGCAAAATAGGTATCCAGGAGAACATTTTCTCCTTCTCCATTCTGAGGAACAATGCTGGCGCTAGGGTGAATAAGTTCCTGTTCCGCCTCCAAAGAAAATATCTCAAGCAAGGCTGGCAGCTCCTCCGGGAATGAGGCCCACTGCCCTTGCCCCTCTTCATTACAAATTTTGCGAAGGGAGATGAAAAAAGCATTCACCGATTTACCTGCAGCACTCAAATTACGGTTTACTTCCTTGTACTGACGCTGGATTTCTAGAAAGGGGGCCTTCAGCAAAGAGGCAGAGAACATCTCTCGTCCCCGGTCTACCAGATTATGCGCTTCATCTACTAGAAGCACCGTTTCTCTCTTTCTCTCCTCCGTTAGCCGTTTCAGGCTGATCCGAGGATCATATATATAATTGTAATCGCAGATCACCGCATCACAGGCATAGGCTGCATCCAGCGAGAACTCAAACGGGCACACTTTATGTTTGTGAGCATACAGTGCTAGGGTGTCTCTGCTCATCAGCGTCTCATGCTCTAACAGATCCATTACTGCATCATTAATCCGATCATAATAGCCATCCGCATAGGGACAGGAATCTTTACCGCAAATCCCTTCATCATGAAAACAGCTCTTTTCTTTAGCAGTAAGTGTGATGACATGCAGCTGAAGTCCCTGTGTCAGCAGTAGAGAAATGGCTTCCTGCGCGGCAAAACGGGTAACCGTCTTAGCCGTTAAATAGAACAATCCTTTAGCTTGTCCTTCGCCCATTGCTTTAAGGACCGGGAACAGCGTTGACATTGTTTTCCCAATACCTGTGGGCGCCTGAGCGAACAGACTGACCTTTTCTACGATGGATTTGTATACCGCTCCGGCAAAATGGCGTTGTCCCTTTCGATAAGAAGGAAACGGGAATTGTAACTCTCGAAGGCTCTGCTCCTTCTTAGCCTCATGACGAACCATCATCTCAGCGTACGGAGCATATCTGGCTACAGTATCATTAGCAAATGAGATCAGTTCATCTAAAGACAACGTTCGGTACAAGCTTTTTTGCTCATCAGTAGCCCGGTGGACATAGGTAAGCTTTACTTGAATAGAAGAAAGCTCCTGCTCCAGCGATACCATATATGCGTACATCAGCGCCTGAGCCCAATGAACCTCATGTCCCTCTTCCAGCATATCCAGCAGTCCGGAGGTTGATTTGATTTCTTCGACCGTTAGGCTCCCATCCTCCGAAACAAGCAGTCCATCACAGCGTCCATCTACTATATAGAGTAAGGTACCATAAGGGATCTCAGTTTTCAGATAGACCTCTTTGCGGTCGCCCTCCTTATATTGCTTTTGGATTTTCTGATGTATTCGTGTTCCTTCAACCATGGAGGAAGTACCATGAAATCCAGGCTCAATACTACCGCTGCGAAAAACATACTCGACGAGCGTTCTAACGGATAGGGTTACAGTACGATCCAACTATTCTAGCCTCCCTTAATTATCCATATATTCTTTTTGTTCCCAATGTCTATTTCGGTCCTTTAATCGCTGTATATCCCCATAGGATAGCATAAACATCATCTTTCACCCATGCGTGTTTAACTTTACGCACTCCACAAAGCTTATACTTACGCTTTCGGTTTTTGACTTTCTTCTGCTAGCCCTGCATAATAAATTTTATTACTATGGAATCAATTTGTCTTGGTGCTGTTTCGTCCTGTTTGAGAAATGGCGTTTTATCATGTAGAAAGAGGGGGAAGCTGTGTCATCCTTTAATATTAAACGTTGGATCATTAAACCTTTTGTGTTTTTCACAATACTTTTTATCCTAAAAGCATTTCTGGCTTGGGGCGTCATTTTTGATGATGTGCTGCCTTGGAAATCATTATTGACAGAAATCCCTTTTGCCTGGGCGCTCTTCTGTATTATTGAGCGGTTCGCCTCCAAACGAAAGCTTGGATATTACATGACAGTCAACTTATTAGTGACAGCCATCTTTTTCGCAGCCATTATGTATTTTAAATATTATGGTGTCATTGTAACTTACCATGCCGCTGAGCAGGTGAATCAAGTCACAGCCGTCAGCAACAGCGTATTCTCACTCATGGACCCTTACTACCTGCTAATCTTTACAGATATCATTGTCCTAGGAGGCTATTTCTTCTTTAATAAGAAAGGCCGGATCTATAAAAAGGAAAATATCAACCGTCGTAACGGAAAAATAAAGTATAGCGTAATATTCGCAGTCTCACTTGGCTTATGCTTGTTCAATATTTTGCCTAATAAGGCCAGTATGAACGAAATTAAAAAAGCTCAGGAGATGGGTATTCTTAATTATGAAGCCTATACGATCTTTGCTAAAGAAGAACCAGAACTTGTGCAATCAAGTGACATTACACAAGATGCCATCAACAAAGTGAAGGGAATTAATACTGCAGTTAGTTCTCCACTTCATGGCACGGCTAAAGGCAAAAATCTTATTATCATTCAATTGGAATCCTTCCAGAGCTTTTTGATGGGTCTTCAGCTAGACGGGCAAGAGATTACACCGAACCTGAACAAGGTAATGAAGGATAGTCTCTACTTCCCTAATTTCTATCAAATGGTCGGTCAAGGGAATACGTCGGATGCAGAGTTCGTAGTGAACACTTCAGCCTACATCCCTCCACGCGGAGCAGCAACCATGTCCTATGTGGATAAGGTGCTTCCAAGTCTGCCACGCTTGCTAAAAGACAATGGTTATCAGACCGCAACCTTCCACACCAATGTCGTAGAGTTTTGGAACCGCGGTGAGCTGTACGAATCGCTGGGCTTTGATCATTATTATGATCGTAAATTTTTTGGGGAAGATGATGTCTTCTTCTTCGGTGCTTCTGATGATACGCTTTATAGTAAAACAGCCGACAAGCTGAAAGAAATGAGCAACGAGGGTCAACCTTTCTACGCTCAGGTCATTTCGATGTCAGCGCATCATCCATTCACAATCCCTGAGGAAAAATACCGTATGAAGCTTCCAGAGCGTTACGAAGGTACTTTTGTGGGTGACTATATCCGTTCCCAGAACTATGCGGATGATGCCTTCGGACATTTCGTAGAAGAGCTTAAAGCGAATGGCGTATGGGATAACAGCGTAATCATGATTTATGGAGACCATATGGGACTGCCTATTTATTCTCTCGATCATGATGATAAGCAATTAATGACTGAAATTTATGGTCATGAATATTCCTATGCGGATATGTTAAACATTCCTCTGCTCATCCATACAGGAGACAGCACAGCACCACAGACCTTAGAGCAAGTCGGTGGCGAAGTGGATATTATGCCAACTGCTGCTGGTCTTCTTGGAATTTCATTAGAGAATAACCTGGTTTTCGGTCAAGATCTACTCAGTCAGACTTATAATTTGCTGCCAGAGCGATATTATTTACCTTCCGGTTCTTTCATTTCCAGTTCAGGACTGCTTATTCCGGGTAACAGCTTTGAAGACAACACTCAATATTCAATCGATAAGAATGGAAAAGCACCGTCTGCCACTGAGGATGAATACAACCGAGCATTGAGACTTTTACAGCTCTCCCATAGCTATATTACGCAACTGCCAGACAAACCAATTGAACCATAAGCCATTCATAAAATAAGATTTCAAAAAAGGCCACCTTCCGGAGAAGGTGGCCTTTTTCTGTATCAATATACTAAACCTGGAGATTTACCGTTCCTGATCCTCGATCATACGGTAGTACTCTGCAAAATTTTGCAGCTCTTCCGGTTTCAGTATAGATAAATGTTCAGCAAGCAGCTGTTTTGAACGGAAATGTCCTTCTTCAAGTGTCCGCTGGCCTAGCTCGGTGATGGTTACGACAACCGCTCTCCGATCTTTTCCATCCGTCTCACGCTTAATGAAACCCAGCACTTCCAGACGATCCAACATCACTGTAATGGCACTCGATTTGACCTCCATAGACTCCGCCAGTTGTATAACCCGCGACTGCTTCTCTTTCGCTACTATATTTAACAGACCCATCTGAGGTACGGTAAGTCCGAGTTCTTTGTGCAATGACATTTGTGACATGATCTTACGTTGTACTCTCCACATAGATAATCCAAGACGCTCTATTAACGGATCTAATTGATGCGGCATCCTTGTTTCAACTCCCAATCCGTTTTTAATAACTCAAGCGTACCACTAGAACTGGTTAGGATTCAATGCTTTTGTCTACTAAACATTTCATAATCACGTTTATTTCCATAAATATTCCACCAATTTACAATTTCCGACACAAAAATACTATATTCTATGTAAGGTTCTAGGCTTAACGATACGCTATAATCGTAGCAGTGAGATCGATTGTCACCGAAAACATAATTTGTCAAGGTTGGTGCAAAAAATGAAATTGGCAACTAAATTAACTTGGATGATGTTTATCGTGTTACTTCTTGTTGGATCATCCATCGGGTTCTTCGGATACCGTACTGCTTACAAGCAAGTAGACGAAGCAGCAGGTATTGAATTGGTAGGCTGCGCCAATATTACAACCGGACTGATTGACCCCTCAGACATTACCGCCTTAATTGCAGGAGATCAAAGCAAACTGGAGGCTGTCGAGGACCGGATCGGTTGGATTGTGGCACATAAGGCTATTTTTAAAGAGGCGTTCATTTTATCGCTAGACGGTAAGATACTCGCCGCTGATTCAAGTTTCAAAGCAAGAGGTTATAAAGCAGGCGACACTTTTTATTTCTCAGATGAAGAGAAGCAAATGATCACTAAATCTAAGCATTCCGCTTACTCCAAGGTTTATACATACGAAGGTACCTCACTTAAGACGGGTTACGGCCCCATCTATCAGGATCATGATCCGTCCAAGCCTATAGTTGCGCTAATGGCTATTAACTTTGATGGCCCTTTAATTCAAGAACGGACCCGGGACATCATTGTTCAGCCTTTTATTATCGGGACTTCCATTCTAGTTATTGCTATTGTGGCAGCATACCTCTTAATCCGCCGAATGGTAAGTCCACTAACGAAGCTATCCCGAGGCGTAAATCTTGTTGCACAGGGTGATCTTACTCATGATCCTATATCATTCAACAGCAAGGATGAGATTGGTACACTAGCTCGAAATTTCAACGGCATGACACAGAGCTTGCGCATGCTCATTACCGAGGTCAATGAAACCTCCATGCAGGTAGCATCTTCATCTGAAGAGCTCTCTGCCAGTGCGCAAGAAACTAATCGTGCTGGTGAGTACAGTGTGAACGTTTCGATTGAGCTTGCTGATGGAGCTAATACACAATTGCAAAATTTGGAGGGTGGTTATAAGTCTGTACAAGATTTGTCACACTTCATTTCAGAGATTGCAGGAAATGCAGATAACGCAATGAATAATGCTACCAGTAACGCTGAAAAGGCTCGTACAGGTCGAGAAGCAATGGATTCTACTACGCAGCAGATGAGCGTCGTCAGTGACAGCATCACTGATTTAGCTGTCATTATTGAAACCTTGGGCGGCTACTCCAAGGAAATCGAGAATATCGTGGGCACGATTGCAAGTATCGCAGGAGAAACCAATCTGCTGTCGCTGAATGCAGCCATTGAAGCTGCAAGAGCCGGAGAAGAGGGAAGAGGCTTTGCGGTAGTTGCACAATCCGTACGCAAGCTTGCCGAACGTTCCGCCCAATCCGCTGCCCAAATCGGTCAACTCGTAAACATCATTGTAAATCAGATGGACCATGCAGGAGAAACCATGAAGCGCTCTACAGAAGAGATGGAGCAAGGCCGGGAATTAATCGTAACGGCAGGTCAATCCTTCTCCGAGATTGAAATGTCTGTCTCTGGGATGGCTTCACAAAGTCAGCAGATTTCCGGTACAGTCCGCGAACTAGCCTTCATCTCCGATGGTCTCGTTACTACTCTACAGAATATTGTAGACGTCGCTAATCAGACAGCAAGTGGTGCGGAAACATTATCCGCCTCCTCACAAGAGCAGCTTGCAGCCATGGAAGAAGTGGAGTCAGCTGCAGGTTTCCTGTCCTCGCTAGCTGAGAAGCTACAGATTCTAATTGAACGCTTCAGAGTATAATCCTTCTCATCCATGTAAGTTCTTAAACTTAAAGGGGCTAGCGACCAAGCAGAGAAATTCTGCTTGGTCGCTAGCCCCTCTTCTATGTATTGAGATCACGACGCTGCCGTATGCGCTAAAAACCACTCACCCAGCTCATGTACAGGCATCGGCCGACCGTAATAATAACCCTGCATGACTCTACAGCCCAGTGATTTCAGCAATTCAATCTGCTCTGGTGTCTCCACACCTTCCGCCACGACTTCCATATTAAGATGAGTCGCAATCGCAATAATATTGCTGATAATAGCTTTCTTGGAGTGCATCTTGCTGTTACGAATAAATACTTGGTCAATCTTGAGTGTGTTCACTGGGATCTCATCCAAATTACCAAGGGAGGAAAAGCCTGTCCCAAAGTCATCCAGCGATACTCTTACCCCAAGCATTCGAAGTCTAGACAGCTGTGCAACCGTCTCTTTCATGTTATGCATCGCAATGGACTCTGTAATCTCCAGTTCGAGAAAGTGTGGCTCTAATTCTGAACATGTGAGTGCTTCCGCTACAACATCGTATAGACTTCCATCCTCAAACATCCGTGCGGACATATTAATAGAGACCGGTACGTTAGCTATCTCTTCCTTATGCCAGAACCTGTTCTGGCTACACACATCATGTAACATCCAATAGGTAATCGGAACGATCAGTCCGGTCTCCTCTGCAATAGGAATGAACTCTCCTGGTGAAATAATCCCATGTTCTGGGTGTCTCCAGCGCAGTAACGCTTCAAGCCCCACCGTAACATTCATATAAGAGTCCCATTTCGGCTGATACACAACCATAAACTCAGAACGAGCCAATGCTTTTCGAAGATCCTTCTCTAGCGACATCCGCCGCAACTGATTGCGATTTACTTCTTGGTCGAACACACTCCATTTATTCTTACCTGAATCCTTAGAAGTATAAAGAGCCGTATCCGCAGCCTTCATTAGCGCTGAGCGGTCAGTCCCATGCAAAGGAGTCATACTAATTCCAACGCTTGCAGTAACATATAGCTCGTTGCCCTGAATACGATAGAATTTCTTAAGTTCATGCATAATATGCGCCGCCTCTTCCTGCGCACCCTCCAGCGTGCAATCTGGCAGAGCAATCAGGAATTCGTCACCGCCTAAACGGAAGGTCTTCCCTTTATCTCCTACAGAACGGATTAATCTAACAGCAACCTCCTGTAGTAACATATCACCTATATCATGTCCCAGCGTATCATTAATTGACTTAAAGCGATCTAAATCCACAATAAAAACAGCACCAGATCCACTTTCAAAAAATTCATCTTTAAAATAGCGTTCTAGTCCATGTCGATTCGGCAGCTCTGTTAGTGGATCATGATATGCCATTCGTTCAAGCACATGGCGATCCAGAAATACGGCGCCAGCAGAAACTGCGAGCATAAGTAACGCTGCCAGCGAAAATGCCATTAACAGTATAACATCCGTCTCCACAAAAAAAGGTTTGCTTCCAGGCAAGTTGTTATATTCAAAATGACTAGCCTTTACACTTGTGTAATGCAATCCGGTAACTGAAAATCCAATAAACAACGCCGAGTATAGCTTCCATCGCTGAAACCCCGCGCATTCTTTAAACTTGTGAAACATCAATAATCCGATATAAGACGAAACCAAAACCAGAATTACAGCAGCGGCTTGAATCCATATATCATAATGAATCCTCGTCACAATCTTTATAGAAGACATTCCGATATAGTGCATAGCCGAAAAGCCGCTTCCCAAGAGAATACCACCTACTACTAAATTCCATATCCTTAATTGAGGAACAGATGTGATCCGGAATGCCAAATAGCAGAATAACACACCCACCAATAGTGATATTATAGATCTGCCTGGATAATAATTGACCTCCGCTGGAAAGCGATTCGCCATTATCCCAACATAATGTATTGCCCAAATACCGCAGCCTAACACACATGCTCCCGAGATCAACCACAGACGTCGGATTTTGCCAGTAGAACGCGAAACTTGCGAAATCAGATTCAGTGCAGAATAAGTAACTGTCGCCGCTAGCACAAATGATAGTAAAACAATCCATACATTATAGTGGATTCCCATTTTATCCATTAATTAACCTCTTCACCGGTTTTGAATCCCGTAATCACTCAGCGTATTTCTCAAGTAAAAAATCAGTACACGAATATCAGATATGGAAGAGTGCGTAAAGATTATAGGTTATCCATAAAAAGAAACTTTAGATGTATTCTACTCTGTATTCAGAAGATTGTCTAAGTAAATACTGGAATTTATACCCTTTTTTTATTTCGCGAAAAATGTCCATATTTGACACATTACTCAACCCGGAAAACTTGAATTATGACCTGTTAATGATATATTTTTTGGAAAGGTAATTCGCCAAATCCATAGATTCAAAACTACCAGTACCAACAGGTAGATATAAATTCCACCCATAAACAAAGTAAAGACATAATGAATACCTGCCATCCCCATCAGCAAAAATAATAACCCAAAGGAATTTGCAGTGTAATCCTTCTGTTTAGCTGCCTCATAACGTTCTGAGAAAGGTAGTACCGGAGGATAAGAACGGAAACAAATGACTCCATAGATCAGCATTGCAAACAGCACAACTACCAAGTCTGGTATAATTCGCAGCCCAAACAACCAAAGATACACTATCGCTTCTATAGCGAATAAAGGTAATAGCAGGCGAGCTATCGCTGCCTTAAGCATTCCACGATAGATGGGTGCGGTGTTCGGCAGAGGAATCAGCTTATAAATCCAAGAGCCTTTATAACCCGCAGAGTACCTTAGCATTAGAACAACCGTCTGAAGTAACGTCGCACCGAAATAAATCATCAGGAAAGTGTTTGAATCCTTGATAGACGATGCATTCCCATCCCAAAAGATCCCAAATATAAAAATGAACGGGAAGACAATGGAATAACCGATTGCCGGATATACCTTTAACTTGAAGTCACGCTCATTCTTCATCATTGACCAGCTAAAACGAAAGAACATTCCCTCTAACGGGTTCTTACAAGTTATTTTCGACAACCAGTCCACCATTCGGGCGTTACTGTTGCCAACATTCCCTTGCTCTGAAAGCTTCTGTAAGCTGTTTTCGAATAGAGGCATCAGTTTAACATACGCCACAATCAGCAGAACCGGAATTACTAAAGCTAGTACTGAAAGCACGACGAAGTGTGTATCTCTGGCCCCGCCAATCAACATCTCAAAGGGAGCCGCAAACCAAATCGGAGAAATCAGATACTGCCACCATGCCGGCTTAAAAGAGAGGCTCAATTCAGCAATATCGAACAATCTAACTACGAGCTGATACCCTACTGTAATCCCTATAGTCAAAATGATCTGTACATAATTAATAATATCCTTGAGCTTCTCCCCGTCGAAAAACTTCATGATCAGTAAATAAAGCAACGCCGTAATAACGAGGATAAAGCAGTCCATCAGAATGATCTCAAAAGCATATATTAGAAAAAATAGTACTCCCTGTTTAAACAGGCACAAAATCAGCGAAGGTCCGGTCAATGTCAGCGTCACTGAAAATAAATAAATGAGAATGTGGATGCTCTTCGCCATGTTCAAGGTACGGCGGTTCACTGGCTTTGAAGCAAGTATGTTTTTGTCCCGAAGATCAAGCATCACGGAAGAGAAATCAGAGATCAGCGTGGTCGTAATCATAAACATCACTACGCCAAATACAAGGCTCATTTGTAGCATATAATTGCCCGTTAACATCATAAGAGGAACTAACATGACGCCAAAAAGTAAATAAATCCATTGCACACGCAGCGGCGAGCCCTCTTTCTTCTCCTCCTTTTTCTGCATTCCAGCCAGCACTGTCGGTGTTCTTCTTCCGTCCATCGTCAGTTTGACCTGCAGAATACTCCGCATCACATCATAATCAACTCCGATTCGGCTAAACCCACCTCGCAGCTTATCCAGAAGCTTCAGCACATAGAAATCAGTCATGAGAAGATACCTCTTGCATGACCGCAACAAATTCCCCAGCAATATCACGGTATTTATCAAATCCAGTTAACTGATTAAAAATATCCTCAAGCGACCCTTCGCGGCCCTTCTCTCTTAACTCAGCAAAGCTCCCATCCGCCACGATATCTCCACCATCGATCAAAACAATCCGGCTACTGATCTTCTCAACCACATCCATGATGTGTGAAGAATAGAAAATGGTCTTGCCCCTTGCCGCCAAAGATGCAAAAATCTCCTTTACTACCATTACGCTATTGGCATCCAGACCGCTTAACGGTTCATCTAGGAACAGAATATCGGGATCATGAAGCATGCTGGAGATCAGCAGTACCTTTTGTTTCATCCCTTTGGAGAAGGTTGCGATCCGCGAATCATAAGCCTTCTCAAGACCTAGTAAGGCCATTAATTTTCCAGCTTTGTAGTCCACATCACTACGCTTCATGCCATACAACTCACCTACAAAGGTTAGATACTCTCTAGCGGTGAGACTATCATATAATTCGGCCACCTCCGGCACGTATCCTATTCTTTTCTTGTAAGAAACATCTCCATCAGCAATATCCCTACCGAAAATCTCTACTTTGCCGTTATAGCCTTCTACCAGACCGAGCATAATCTTAACAGTTGTGCTCTTTCCTGCCCCGTTAGGGCCGATATAGCCAATAATTTGTCCTCTGTATACCTTAAGGTCAATGCCCCTTAGCACCATTCGGTCCGTGTAGTTCATCCATAAACCAGAAATCGCAATGACTGGATCATCAGCAAGGCCCATATCCTAATCCCCTCTCTAGCGACTAATTGACGATGTTAAGAATTACTATTCCATGAAATTACAATAATTGTATCATTCAACTGAATCCCACTCCATAATTTAACTCACTAATCTTATATTTATGAATGTTAATGCCTTTTTCAGCACAAAAGGGAGAACCATTGGTTCCCCCTTAGAGTGAAGAGATCTATCCCTCGCAAATTATTCTGTTTGATCCACTTGATCATATGAAGCTCTGGTCTTTTAAACCCATACTTAATTTCGACTCGTCCACTGATTTAATGCTCTCATAGGCTCAAGTAACGATACCCCTAGGGGTGTTAGGGAATACTCTACGACGGGTGGAACGGAAGGTGTAATCTCGTGCTCTATCAATCCATCTTGTTCCAGTTACCGCAAAGTTTGAGTTAGCATTTTTTAGAGATGCCTTCGATTCGTCTTCTGATATCACTGTAACAAATGATTCCATCTTCCATGTACACTTCTGAAAAATCTGCATTAAGTTTTAACAGTAGAACCCCCCTGCTTTTTTTTGCAGGGGGGTTCTACTGTTACATTCAGCTACCGCTCAATCATTTCGATAATAGATTATAAATGACCTGTGCCGCTTGCGCTCTTGTAGTAACTTCTTTAGGACTCAGCTTGCTATTCGCTCCGGTTACTACACCTCTTTCCACCAGAGCCTGAAGGGCTTCCTGTGCATAGCCAGCAATATCCCCTACATCACCAAAATCAGAAAGAGTTACAGCCTTCTTCTCGGATGGCAGTTCACCTAGCGCTACAAGTGAGCGATACAGAAGTGTAAATAGCTCCTGTCTAGTGATCTGAACCTCTGGCTGGAATTGATTATCTCCCGAACCTGCGGCTACCCCAAGGCGCTTAGCAGTCGCGAGATAGTTCGTGTAATACGTATTGCCCGCATCCGCAAAATTATCAGTTGCGGTAGCGTCGGGTATGATTCCATAAGCATTCAAGAGCAAGACTATGAATTGCCCTCTAGTTATTGCAGCATTCGGACTGTAATGCTCTGCATCCGTACCGGATGTGATACTGCGTGCCGCAAGATAACCTACTGCACTGCTATACCACGAAGTCTCTGAAACATCCGCAAAGCTCACCTTGTTATATCCAATAATATATTGGGAGAAATGTGTGGTAACAAAATCTACGGTTCCCTTGGCAGCGTTATAATTCCCGCGTACATTCTCCAGGCTTCCGTTGGCATTGATATGGTATACGATGACCGCATCTTTCTGCTCTCCTGCTTGCAGTGTATACGGCACACTGATATGGATAATGCCCCCACCAAAGGTGGAAATGATACTCTGACCTGCTTTTACCGACAAATCATAAACGGGTCTGTCCCCGAGAACAGCCTTACCTTCTGCCGTTAACGAAACCTTAGCAATGGTTATGACAATATCCCCTGCATCCGAGGCTGCGCTGATACTTGCCAAAGATTTGGCATCGAGCGTAATCGCACCTACATTCTCATAATAAACGGTAATCTCGGTCTTTGTGCCAGAGACCAACTCGTTAATTATGCCTCTCGGTAGCGTAAGCTCGGCTGTTCGGGTTTCAGAAGTAGCCGCAACTTTAATTTCCAGTACGGCTTTCTTCCCATCCGCTTCTGCCTTTTTAGCAAGATTCACAAGCTCGGTAGCCACTTCCTTCGTGATTGTTGCTGTGGTTACTCCTGTGGTTTTATCCGTTTTGGTTGCTGCTGTTGATGATAAATTCACAGTGTTACCAGTTGTTGTTATAGCAACCAGTTGAGGGCTTGCTATTGGTGTTGGTGTAGTCGTGATCGGTGTAGAATTCCCACCCGATCCACCTGTTCCAGGATCTGAAATAGGCACATAGGCCGGAACAACAATGTCAGTCGCTGGACTTGCCTTATAACCTTCTTTGGTTGCGTATCTCACTTGATACGTGCCCGGTATTAATCCTGTGATTTCTTTGTCTGGTGCATACACATAATTAGTTACACTAGACAGCTTATATTCTAAGGCTGTCGTGGTTCCTGTAATTTTCCCATCATTGTTCGCTGTAGAGGTAGGTGCTACCCCCTGTAAACCGGATGGCGCTGCTTGCTCTGCACTGAATGCTGGAACGATTACATCTGCTGCTCTACCCGCGTTAAATCCCTCTTTAGCTGCGTATCTTACCTGATAGATACCCGGCACCAATCCAACGATCTCTACATCTGATGCGTAGACATAATCGGTAACCGTAGACAGCTTATATTCCAGCGCTTTCGTAGTCCCTATAATTTTACCGTCGTCATTAGCTGCACTGGTTGGTGCCACACCTACTAATCCTGTAGGTGCCGCTTGCTCGCCATAGGCCGGAACTTCAACAGTAGCATCTTTACCTACACTGTATCCTTCTTTTGCCGCAAATCTCACATTATAAAAGCCCGGAGTAAGACCTGTGATAGCTACGCCTGTTACAGGCTTATAATCAGCTTCTCCAACACCTTTATACTCCTGCCCTTCAGCTGAGCCCGTAATTTGCCCATCATCGTTAGCTTCAGAAGTAGGAGCTACGCCGAATAGACCTGTTGGAGCTGCTTGTTGATGGATATAAGCAGGCACCTCCACACTTACGTCTTCTCCAGCATTTATAAGGAATGATCGTTGGTCCCGCTGCGTTCGTCGGGCCTTGAGATCCTGATGTAGCCGCATATCTTACTTTATAAACACCAGGCGCAAGCCCTGTAATCGCTGAGCCTGATACTTGCGTATATGCCGTATCTCCAGCCAGCTTATATTCCAAGCCTGAACTTGTGCCCAAGATTTGCCCATCCTTCTTGTCTGCTGCGGTTGATGCTACACCTGTAAGTCCAGCAGGCACAGCTTCCAGTTTAGAGAATAGCTTATCCAGAGCTGTTGTAGTGTTAGTGTATCTGGCTCCGACTGGGTAATTCGCCTGCACGTAATCCGGTTGGATGTTCGTCCAGCTGTACATAAGCTCAATATGCCCTAGAATAGGTGCATTTGTGCCGCCTGCATCTTTGTTATCCTTGTTGTACGTGAACAGATATGGAACCTGAAGTCTATCTCCAATCACGGTGTCTCCAAGCTCATTCACATAACTAATCACAGATGGCTTGGCTGCTGTATTGTTCTCGGTCTTGATATTGGTCAGATAAGTACGGACCAGATCGACATACAGCTTCGCATATGGATGATTCGTTGTTCTAATTTGAAGCTCATTGTTGTTATGCGGATTCGCATTGCCAGCGGTACCACTGTTATTACTAGGCTCAGCAACCGTCACACCCGAGTCCAGTTTAGTATCGAAGAGATAGATCTTAGCGATATTATGTTTTTTGGCATACTCGTTAATATATTTAATAACGGCTTGCGTATTGGGACACCATGAGCCCCCTAACAAGATCGCATAGTTGCCCTCATTCGCCAAAATTTGCTTCAGCTGATGATAGGTAACATGTTCATAAACGAGCGTACCATCCGATTCATTAAAAATCGTAGGTTTCCCTGGGTTTTCACCTTCATAGTTCTTGTTGAATGCTGCCTTGATATAAGCGGACTCATCGATCGTGCTGTACCCAGAAGCGGCACTAAGCACCTGTCTTACGGATGCTTTATAAGCATTAACCTTCGCCGCATCAAGTGTTCCGTTCGTCAGGAACTCATTCCACGAGTAGCTTTTATCCAGATAGGATACAACAGGAGCGATATTTCCTTGTGCATCCTTGTGATCCTTGTTGTATACCAAGAGAAATGGAGATTCGATCTTATTAGCCGTTACGACATCCCCGTTTTTATTGGTATAGCTAACATTGCGTTCTGGAACGTCCTTTGAGGATAGATTTAAATTCTTCAAATATTTATTTACTAAATCAACGTATTTGTAAGCAAATTTATTATTGCTGTCTGCAATCTGAAGGGTATCCCCATCCAGCTTAGTATCAAAGTTATAAATCGTAGAGATGCCATACTCCTTGGCTACCTCGTTGATAAAGCCGATGTCGGCCTGTGTATTCCCGCTCCAAGCACCGCCAACCAGAACAGCGTAAGTGCCTTCACTCTCAAAAAGATGAACGATATCCTCATAGGTTGCCGTTTTAAATACATGGTTAGGATCATTCAGACGGTCATAAACATGATTGAAATAATCATACTGGTTAACGCCAGCTTGGGAAGAGGTCAGCGCCTCTGCGTTATCCGGATTAGCATAAGCTCTTCCTGCCTGAGTAGGCAGAATTAGCAGGGAGGCTGCCAGCAGCAGCGTTAAAATTTTTTTAAAGGTTAATGGTCGTATCATTATGTGCACCTCGCCTTAAATCGATTTATGTGATATATGAGCTGAAAGGAATCCTGAATGAGCCTGCTGCTCATCAAGGACAAACCTCTTCCTCAACGGCTGGTGCTGGTGCCTGAACCGTTTCCGCTGGAGCTGCTGCTGGTGCGCTGACCGTGGATGACGATGAAGAAGAGGACGATGTCTTCGGTTGGGCAGGCTCAACTACTGGAGCAGCAGTCGCTTTAACGACCTCTGTAGTAGAGAAGGTAATCACCTTTTTGGTAGGTGTCTCCGTTGCTTCGGCTACAGGTGCCGCGGTTTCCTTAGGCTGTGCAGATACGACAGGAGCGGCGGTCGGTTGAGCGGCTTTAGCCGTTACATTTGCTTTGGGAGCTGCCGTAGGCGCAGCCGATGGAACCGGTGTAGCTGTTTGAGTTTGCGTTTTGACAGTCGCAGCTACCGTGGTTGTAGTTGTAGCTACCTTAGCGGTCTCCACGGCTGGAGCGACGGTCGCCTTAGGCTGAGTTTCACCCACCGCTGGAGCTGCAGAGGCAACAGTCTTCTCCCCAGAATCAACGGTTACGTCTGGAGCAGCAGTCGCTTTTGCGGAGACAGTCTCCACGGCTGGAGCTGAAGATTCCGGTTGAACCGTTTCTGTAACAGGAGCCGAAGTGGCTTCTGCCTGAACAACGACTACGGCTGCAGAAGTAGCTACAGATGCCGCTGCTGCAGAAACGGATACTGCTGTATTACTGCTTGCTTCAATGGATGCTGCCTCTGCTGTCTTTTTATTAGCGGATACTGCAGCATACGTCAGTGCGGAAAAGACGACAGTTGCAGCAACCAAAGATATCGTAAGTTTTTTCATAATGTGTACCATCCTTTTCAAATAAAATAAGATTCAACACGGTACGTATTACGTACCTGTTGAATCTCTGGCTGTCCAGTCGATCCATGCCACTTCACTACATTTTCGCATCTTACCTCCATTACCTCTCCCTTCTCTAAAATAAAAAAGAGACTCAACGAGACGCAGATTACGCGTCTTTCGTTGAATCTCCGGCTGTCCAGTCGATTCCAATTGGTCTAACAATTAAGTTCCATATTATTCATGCTACAGTCCCTTGTCAATCAATTTTTATTTATCCCATGGTTTTTATCGGGATTAATTATTTTTAACATATTATTACATTGACTTTACTATAAATTCTATATAGATTGATCTCAATAGGATTAATCACATTAAAAAACTAGGTTTAAGGGGGTATTGGTAGTGAACATAGATAACAACTTGTTATCCGCCATCGAAACGAACTGGTATGGATTTGTTGCTTCCATATTTGTTTTTGCAATTTTGTTTCTACTGGCACGTAAACGAATCGGGTTTGGTACTCGGGTACTTATCGGACTTGGCATCGGACTTATTGCCGGAATATTCTTTCAATACTTCGATTTAGAGACCAAAGCTATCAGTACATTCGGCAGCATTTATGTAAGCTTGATTCGCATGCTCGTCATTCCTTTAGTCTTCATACGTATTGAACAGTATTTCTTCCTTAACTAATCTGGAGTATCTACGTAAAATAGGGATCAAAACCTTCGCCTGGTTCCTCGGTACGACGGGTATTGCTTCTATTATCGGCCTATCCGTGGCATTGCTGTTCAATCCCGGCCAAGGCATTCAGCAGGATGTACCCGCAGATTTCGCTGCTCGGGAAATTCCGACCTTCTCACAGGTTATTCTAGATCTCGTTCCATCTAACCCTGTGAATGAAGCAGCTACGGGAAAAGTTGTGCCTCTGCTCATTTTCGCTATCTTCCTAGCAGTAGCTATCATCAAGATTGGTTCTAAGAAACCAGAAGCCGTGAAACCTGTACGTGATCTTATTGAGTCATTGACACTGATACTGCATCAGGTCGTGAAATTCATTATTCGCCTGACACCTTACGGCGTATTCGCACTGATTGCCGGAATTACCGCTCGGTATGGCTGGGAAACGCTGCAGGAGCTGGGAAGTGTTATTATCACCTCATATGTAGCAATGATTATACATTTTGTGCTTATCTTTGGCGGGTTGGTTCTATTGGTAGCGAAAGTGAACCCAATTCGTTTCTTCCGCAAAATATATCCAACCATTACTGTTGCCTTCACAACCAGAAGCAGCTACGCAACACTTCCTGTCAATCTTGAAGTCATTACGAAGCGTCTGCATGTCTCCCCACGGATCGCGAGCTTTATCGCCCCATTAGGAGCATCGGTCAACTTTAATGCTTGCGGCGGGATTTGGCCGGCAATTGTGGCTGTGTTTACCGCCCAAGTATTCGGTATTGATCTGAACTGGACGGACTACATTACGCTGGTCTTAGTAAGTATTATCTCTTCTATTGGTGTAGCTGGCGTACCTGGACCAGCCGTAATCTCCACTACGGTAGTATTAACCGCTCTTGGTCTGCCGCTTGAAGGAATCGCTATCGTTGCAGGTGTAGAAGCGCTCATCGATATGGGTCGTACCGCTGTAAATGCAACGGGAACAGCTGTAACCGCGTTGTTGGTCGCAAATTCAGAAGGTGAATTTGACCGCGAAGCCTTTAATAGCAATGACGATGAAGATGATATTCTAGTGGGTACAGTTTAAACGCTGAACACACAAGCAAAACGCCTTTCTTATATTTTAAAAACCTCCGGCATCTGCTTATAGCAGAAAGCCGGAGGTTTTTTTGTAGATTCATATAAGATTCAGTTATTACTGCATGCTAATTCTTTGGCGTTGTTTAGCTGAAGCAAGACAGGTTTCAACCAGCCGCATACTTAGCACTGGATCCTCCGGTGCAATGAGTCTCTTTCCTGTGAACACAGCAGCTGCAAAATCATCCACCTGCCGAATGTACGGATTAGCCCCTGTGGCATCAACCCGTCTCATCTCATCGCCAGTGTACACAAAGAATTCCGCATCCTCGTCTCTAGCGTTGAAAGGCATAGGCACCTCAATTCGTCCCTCAGTCCCAAGAATCTCCAAGAGCTGGCGGTTATATGCCCACATACCGCAATCAAAGATCAAGCTTAAACCATTTGGAAACTCTACCAGCCCTGAAGCCATCATATCTACATTATCATGCTCAGGGGAGAACTTCGCATGCACGGTCACAGCTTCCGGCTCCGTCCCAAACAAAAGTCGTGCTGCACTTAATGGATAACAGCCCACATCATAAAGCGAGCCGCCGCCCCAAGCCGATTTAAAACGAATATTTGAAGTGTCTGTAGCATCATTGTAAGTAAATGTACCTCGAATCGAGCGTAATTCTCCGATTTCACCGCTAGCGATAATGTCCTGGAGTTCAGCAATCCGTGGATGATGCCGATACATGTATGCCTCTGCTAAGTGGACGCCTGCATCGTTGCATGCTTTCACCATCTCTGCAGCCTCTGCACTGTTCAGCGCGATCGGTTTCTCACACAACACATGCTTACCCGCTTCTGCCGCACGGATCACCCATTCTCGATGAAGATGATTCGGGAGCGGAACATACACCGCATCGATTTCTTTATCTGCAATTAACTCTTCATAACTGCCATATGCTTTCTCTATTCCGAACTCTGCGGCTACAGCGCTGCTTTTTTCCAAGCCACGACTCGCTATCGCCTTAATCATTCCCGAATCTGAATTCATGATAGCTGGCATCACTGAACCTGTCGCAATCTGCGCACAGCCTATGATCCCCCAGCGAAGTTTTTGCACCATAACGGCACACCTCTTCCCTTGGTCTAGTTACTATACTTTAAGACACCTTATCATAAAATGAAACGCAGCACTAATCAAAGAGAACAGTCAGAACGCAAAAAAAGCAGCACCCAAAGGAGCCTCGACTCCGATAGACACTGCTTTTTAATTCGATGGAGAAGCTACATGATCATATTTAACAGGACAGCCGCACCAAGCACAACCATACGTGCCGTGCTCATCAACACAAAATTTTTGACAGCAAGAATAAAGGTACTCGCCTTCTCCTGCTTCTGTGTGAACAAATAGATATTTCGGTGCAATGGGATCAGTGTAAGTAGAATCGCCAAGACAAGAATAGGGTTAACCCCCAAGATCAGCAACACTACAAGATCCAGATAAGAGACATAGTAAAGATATTTAAACAGCAAGAGCGCATTGCGGCGGCCAATATAGACAGGAAGCGTGTACCTGCGGTTCTCCATATCTTCATCAATATCACAGATATTATTAGCGAGCATAATCCCTGCAATCCCTAAAATGGCGGGAACAGAGAACCAGAACAGGTATAGCACTTCCACAATGTTAATATTCAGGCTGACCCAGCCGTTCTGAAGCAGCAGCGACACCACATGCTCGTCGGTATGGATATAAGCAGAGATAAAAATAATAACAAAACCCATAAACAAACCTGAGAACAGTTCACCTAACGGCATCCGCGAGATCGGAATCGGTCCGAACGAATAAAGGATACCTATTAAGAACGACAGTCCACCCAGCAAAAAGACCAGCAAACCTGTCTGAGTAACAAGGGCGATCCCTCCCCCTGCAGCCAACACTAGCAAAATAACAATGGTCGCCACGACGGTGCTCTCTTTTAGCTTAAAATGTACAATTGCATTATGCGTTTCATAGCCATAGCCGTGGGTTTTGGAAGCTTTTTTAAAATCGTAATAGTTGTTAATCGCTGTCGTTGCCATATCAAAACTTAGTAAGGAAACGAACATCAAACCAAAACGCAACACATAAAAATCCTCAAACCGGTACAGGGCATACAGCGTCCCCATTAGGAAGGGGATCATACTGGCTACTTTTGTCGGCAACTCCACAAATCTTAGAAAGCTTTTAATATTCACACCATACACCCTTATTTATCAATTGAGCCTGCAAGGTATTACTGTTCAGTCGTTGTAATCTTTACTGGGGACCATTCAGCAATAACCGTTTGTCCATGCACAGACACGCTACCTTCAGGACTCAGATCCTTCTCTGTCATAATTCCGAGCGCCACTGTAAAGTTGTTGAATTTGAGCGGAATATTTTTCTCGCGGCGTACCTCTTTGCCATTCAAATAGAATACAGCCTCATCCTTGCCACGGTGGTACGTAATGCGGTAGGTATTAAATTCACGTGGCTGGAAATCCGTATCTTCTTTAAAGATGCAGAAATATTTCGTTCCTTTGCTCTCTGGTACTTGTACGCCCGGGAACGGCAGAATACCATATACACTAGCATATTTATCATTTCCCGCAAAAAAGTCTAACGCCGCACCTGTCGTAAAATCAAGCAAGTTCAGCGATACATAACCGTCGTACAAGTCTCCAGGTGCTGTTCCTTGTGTGCGGCAACGAATTTGCAGCTCGAAGCTAATCTCTCCAGCCTCAGGAATTTCCACTGGCTCCGCGGAGTAATACATATGCTTAGCATTATCTAGAATTTGCACTTGATGATTCTCACGAGATAATTTGGCACGTACATACAAGGTATCATTACGAACAATAACTACCGCTTCCGGTTCACGATAAGCCCAGAACGATCCATCAGGCAGTGTAAATCCACCTGTTTTCCAAACCTTTCCTTCTTCTAAAATAGAGTGGAAGTCTCCAAGCACCATTTGGTTACTTTTAGCGTTTGGTTCTTCCTTCATCAATTCCTTGTCCTTCTTTTCCATGAAAGCTCACTCCTTCTGTATGTTAATTATTAGTACAAGCAAAAACGCCTTCAGCGTCCCTAATGGACGGTAAGCGTTTATGCGAGAAATA
>NZ_NFUX01000052.1:0-54797 GCF_002264385.1 Paenibacillus sp. VTT E-133280 | reverse complement strand
AGTTACAGTAGTCGTATCCGAAGGCTTAGTAACCGGAGTTGCGGTAGATGTATCTTTATTTGGAACCGTTCCTGTTTGAGGCTTGGACACCACGATTGTGCTATTAAAAATAGGGAATCCCTGTAGGTTGGCTTGTTTTAGATATTGTAAAACTTGCTCATAGCTAGTACCTGATTTAATTACTGTTACTTCAGTTGAGGCCGCATTCGCTTCGAGTGGAAGTGAAATACTAAGGGCCATAACAGCTGCTACACTACCACCAATAATTGCTCTTAATCTCTTGTTCTTCATTCTGCCATCTCCTCTTTCTTGTGTGTAATATATGTTTCTGCTTAGAGTGACCAGCTACAAATGTTACAAAGTTGTAATTTGTTCCTCAGTCATTGTAGCATAATTCTATCAGCTGTGCTCTTCTAATTTTTAACATTTAATAGTCTTGACTGTAAGTTTTCTGAGTCTGAATGCATTAGATTTTCACGATAAAAAACAAAAAAAGTCGCCATTCTCGAGAGAATAGCAACTTCTAAGTGCTAATGGATATGAGGGAACTAGTGAAACGACTGCCAAAAGTCTCCCTCAGTAGAGATAAGTCCCATAATTTCCGCGTATGGAATACGGAAAGTGGGAAAACCCGCAACATAAGGAGCAATCTCATAAGGAGCAAAATAAAGATACAACGCTTCATTATCTACAAAGAAAGGCTGATCCGAGGTAATTCCTTTATACGTATCCGGAAAAACATAAGAGTATTGAGGGTCATTCTCAATCTGCTTTCCGACGATTTTACTTAGCTTCTCCACATATCTGCTTCCTGGCTTGAACAGATCACCCAGCTTATAGAACCTTCCATTTCGCAAATTAGTATGGGTATAGATTTTGGTAGGCATACCGTGGGCTGCTCCAAAAGGATATCGATAACCCGTTAATTCCAGCACTAGAAGGTTTTTGCGGAAAAAGGACACTGAAAAATCACCATTGTAACTGAAATCCTGTGTTGCTCCATTACTACCTGGGTCTTCGACTAGCGAAAGCTTCCGTAATTTATCATTAACCTCTCTAGAAACTTCCGCACTTGCAATTCCCTCAACAACCGGATAGTAAACCAGATAATCCCTGTTCGGTTTGTACTTCTTCTCTACTACGGAATATGGCGGTCTCAGTGGGATGACTCCATTTTGCCTCCAAATCTGTTTCCCTTGACGATCATAATATGCTGTACGTTGATCTATATCTGCTCTAATTAGGCGCCCACTGAGGGTAAGTGTTCCCGTCCCTTGAATAACTGGAGGCTGAGCTGCTCTTTTTCCAGTTCGATCTATAAAAAAAGTCTCCTTAGCATCATACACAGACGCCAGTCCGTCCTGATAATTATTCACACCAAGCAGGGTATGATTGCTCAGAATCGCTCCTGTCTCTGCATCAGCGATAATGTAACGTGAGCCTCGATAAGGTTGACTAGGGAATATTGGTGTTCCTATGGCTGCTCTGCCCTCACCAAGCTGCAGGACTTCATAATATTTCGCAGGGATGATCATTTTTCCTTGTTTATCAATCAGCCCATAGGCGTTGCCATAGTTCTCCGCGGTGTTCACCACTGCACGCCCCTCCGAAAAAGGTAAGGCAGAAGTGAATTGTGGCTGAATAGCTACTGTTCCATCAGTGTTTAAGTAACCGTACTTACCGTTCTCAGTCGCTTGATAGGAGAGCAGCCCATCACCCGGACTCCCTACGAATGGATGATTGTACGTATGCAGAATCTTCCCTTCAGGATCAATGAGTGCGTACTCCCCCTCTTTAATCTTGACTAAAGCCACACCATTCATGAAATCATTGGCATCCAAATAAATTGCAGGCAAAACCTCTTTGCCTTGCGCATCTACATACCCGTATAGGGATTGACCACCCGTTGTGTTTTGTTTCGAAAATAATGCAAGTCCCTCATGTAATGAGTTTAGATAATCATAACGGGCTGGAGTCACCTCTTTACCTTTTTCATCAATAAATGTGTACCCTTTCGCATCTGATACTACTGCGCGTCCTTCCGAAAAAGGGGCAATAAACGAGTAAATGGGCTTCACCCGCTCCCGTCCAGAGCTGTCGATCAGTCCGCTACTGTTTTTTCGTTGTACAATTGCTAGCCCATTTTTCTGAAAATCCTCAGCATATTCGTATCTAGGTTCAATCTGAACACGACCTTCGTCGTTAATATATCCCCAAAGCGTACCCTCTTTAAGATTAAAGGGCGCCGGATGCAGCCCAGTATTTCTTAATTCGTCGTCAACCCACTCCGGTAATACATACGGCGTCTCATAAGGCTTATTAGAGTAGTCTACACGATATAATCCCGCCTCTGCTGGGATCGTAACGAACAGCTCCTCTTCTGTACGTATGAAATCTTCTTCTTGCTGCGTAATATATTCGTTCCAGCCAATGCCGTCCCATCTCCATACATCCGCTTGCAACGGACCATTGTCATTCCCTTTCCCCAGCTCATTCAATCTAATCCTTAACATCCAGTCACTCCCCTTTAACAAAGGCATTTGCCTATAGAATATGGGAGAATGTTGGTTTATGTGATTTTGATCTTTTAGATGTTGATGAAGTTGAAAACGCATCAAGCGAGTTAGATGTGTCGATACTGGTTGCACGGTGGGTATTAGGCGGGAACAAAAACAATTACACTTCATTTAGCTCAATTCAGTCGATTATACGGGATTGATACCGTTCATTTACTACATTTCAAACAAAAACGAGTACAGTGTCAGCGTATAATATAGGTTGGTCTTAACCGTGGAAGTCGGGGTAGGACTATCGGCGGCAGTAGGCGATAATGTTTGTGCGATATTGGTTGTGACAGTGCAAAGCCATTGAAAGAGACATGCCAAAAAGCGTTTGCGGTAACTAGCAAACGCTTCTTCTGTCTTACCCCAGCGAGGTGATAATGAGAACAGAGAGGAACTTTGGAGCTGTAGAAACAAATGGGTCACCTTTGTTCTCAGATTCCAGCCGCTAACGCGGTATCAATCAAGGAATCTGAGAATAACAGCGATCGTAAGCCCAATATTTCCCGGAGTTAGCCCTTAATCACCCCGCGACCATGACTACTTCTTCGAAGAGTACTTCCGCATATCAAATGCGACTGCGGCTATAATGATCAAACCTTTGATAATTAACTGATAGTACGGGCTAATGCCGATAAAGGTCAGACCGTAGTTAATGAGAGTAAAGATGATAACCCCCACTAGAACACCCGGCACAGTACCAATGCCCCCGGTTGTAGATACGCCACCGACTACACAAGCTGCAATGGCATCAAGTTCATACATGTTACCGTAGTTATTAGTTGCTCCACCTGTTCTAGCAGCTTCCAGAACGCCTGCCAGACCATATAGCGCACCAGCAATAGCATAGATATAAATCAGGTTCTTGGAAACATCGATACCGGATACTTTAGCCGCCTGCATATTTCCGCCAATAGCGTACATGTTCTTACCCAGCTTGGTTTTATTGAATACCACCCAAACAATGGCGGCGACCGCCAGGGCTATGAGAACAATGTATGGTACTGAATATTTGCCGCTCCCGATGAAGCCGGACCCGATTTTGGTAAAATCAGGACGCAGACCGCCGATTGGCTGGGATTGGTTCGGGTCCATATCGAAGTACAGGGAGTTCAGCCCGTACACGATGAGCATTGTACCCAGGGTAGCTATAAATGGCGGAACGTGAAGCTTGGAAACGACAATACCATTGATAAGTCCACAGAGAAGACCAGCAATGATAGCAATTGCTATAGGAAGGATTACTTCCACTTGCGGAAGATCTGGAAAAAAACGACGGGAATAGTCTGGGATTTGCAGCATCGAAGCGGAGATAACCGCCGTAAAACCAACCACCCGTCCGGCGGACAAGTCAGTCCCTGCCGTAATAAGGATAAAGGCAACCCCAAGCGCGATGATAACGCGTGTAGACGACTGAATCAGTACGTCACGCAAGGTGTTGATGGACATAAAGTTTGGATCGTATATGATGATCCCCATAATCAGCAGTACCAGCACGATGTAAATCGCGTTTTGAGTCACAAAGGATTGAGCTTTTTTAACGTTCATTTGTAGTGATCCCCCTTAAAATTACGCAAGCATATTCTCCTATCCTTACTCCTTAATGCTGTGCAGCGAGACGCATAACTTCGGTTTCCGTAGCTTGCTCGCCTTCTAATATTCCTGTAAGCCGTCCTTCCGACATGACCATTACACGGTCAGACATTCCGAGCAGCTCCGGCATTTCAGAGGAGATCATAATGATACTCTTCCCTTGCTGGGCCAAGTCAGCAATTATGGAGTAAATCTCGAATTTAGCCCCTACGTCGATACCGCGAGTCGGCTCGTCCAGAAGCAGGATTTCGGGCTCAGTAAGCAACCATCTGGCGAGCAGCACCTTTTGCTGATTACCACCAGAAAGATTCATGATTAGCGTTTTGGTTGTAGGTGTTTTAGTTCGTAATTTTTCAATCATTTTATCTACTTCAACTTTTTTCTTCTTGCTATTCAGCAGGAGGTACGGTTTTTGGTAACGATGTAGATTAGCAATCGCACCATTCTCATGGACAGATAAAACTGGGAAAATTCCTGTTACACGACGTTCTTCGGTAAGCAAAGCCATTCCGTGTTTCTTAGCATCCTTCGGAGAATTGATAGTAACCTCCTTGCCTTTAATAGAGATCGTTCCGGATTTCAAGGCTCGCAGACCGAACAACGCCTCAATGACCTCAGTTCTCTGGGCACCTACCAGACCCCCAATACCAAGGACCTCTCCACGTCTTAATTCGAAAGACACATCTTTAAATGATCTTTCCTCAGGGGAGGTTAAGCCTTCCACCTTCATGTATACTTCACCAGGTACGTTGAAGCGCTCAGGAAAACGGCTGGTCAAATCACGGCCCACCATTTTGGAAATGATAATATCTGTAGTTAATTCCTCTGCTGGCCAGGTTCCGATTTTTTTACCGTCACGCATAATAGTAACTTCATCAGAGATGGCAAGAATCTCTTCCATTTTGTGAGATATATAGATAATAGCTACGCCTCTACTTCTGAGATCCCGTATGATCCGGAATAAATGTTCCACCTCCACACTGGTTAGGGAAGAAGTGGGTTCATCCATTACAATAACTCGGGAGTGAAAAGAGACAGCCTTCGCAATTTCAATGGATTGGATTTTGGATACGGAAAGCTTACCCACTAATGTTTCGGGATTCAGATCGATATCCAGATCTTTAAACAAATTTTCCGTGTCAGTGAACATTTTCTTATGGTCGATAAACTGAATCGGTCCGATTCCCTTCGTTGGAAAACGTCCTAGCCAGATATTCTCCATAACACTTCGGAACGGCACGGGATGCAGCTCCTGGTGAATCATCGATATACCGCTTTTTAACGCATCATTTGAACTGCTGATGGATGCCTTCTCGCCATCCAAAAAGATCTCACCGGCATCCGGTGAATAAATACCAAAGAGACATTTCATAAGTGTAGACTTACCTGCACCATTCTCGCCCATAAGGGCATGCACCGAACCCGGTCTGACCTTTAAACTAACATCATCCAGCGCTTTGACGCCGGGGAATTCTTTCGTAATATTGTTCATTTCCAGCAAAAACTCAGCTTTTTCCATGTTGTTACGCCCCCTACGCTTTTTTTCTTTTTTATGAGAGGCACAGCGGTTCCATCCTGTTCCCTGCCTAAAAGAAATACCGAGGAGCGGTTATCCGCTCCCCGTGCTGTCATATGATCATGAGTAACTCTGTAGCCGAGGTTAATTACTTAGCGTCAGCTATGTTGTCTTTCGTAATCTTTTTGTAGGAAATCCATACGTATTGGTTATCAGTGATATCAAAACCCACATTATCTTTCGTAGGCGTTTCGCCTTTAGCAAGCAGAGCGGCAACTGTGATAGCAGCCTTACCTTGGTTATTCGCATCATTCAGCACCGTTCCAAGCATTGTTCCATCTTCCAGCGCTTGAATCGCAGGAGCAGTTGCATCCACACCTACTACCGGCATAAATTTGTCACCTGTAAAGTAACCTGAAGCTTTCAGAGCTTCGATTGCACCGAGGGCCATATCATCGTTGTTAGCAAGAACAGCTTCAATTTTGTCGCCGTGGGAGCCAAGGAATGCAGCCATTTTTTCTTGTCCTTTTACGCGATCCCACATTGCTGTATCTTCAGCCAGTTTCTCCACCTTGATTCCTGCATCTTCGATAGCTTGAATAGAGTAAGTAGTACGAAGCTCAGCATCTTGGTGTCCTGGTTCGCCTTTTAGCATTACATATTGGAGAACTCCGTCGCCGTTCTTGTCCGCTTCAGGATGCGCTTTCCAGTAGTCAACAATCAGTTGGCCGGACATTGTACCGGACTCTTCTGCTTTCGCACCTACATAATAAACCTTATCCCATTTCTTCATATCTTCAGGAAGCGGTTCGCGGTTAAGGAATACCACTGGAATGTTTGCTGTTTTTGCTTTTTCGATAATGACGCCAGCAGCTGTACGGTCAACTGGGTTAATCAGCATTCCGTTATATTTTTTAGTGATGAATAAGTCAACCTTATCATTTTGTGTTGGTTGTGAATTTTGGCTATCTACGATATCTACTGTAGCGATGCCTTTAGCAGCACTATCGATAGCGTTACGAACACCTGTCATAAAAGTATCGTCAAATTTGTAAATGGCGACCCCAACTTTAGGCGTTTCTGTTGTAGTGCCCGAGTTCTCAGTCTTTGGAGCGTTAGTTGCCTTGTCTGCAGCACTATCTGTAGTTTTGTTGTTGCCACCACAGCCTGTCAGAGCAGCACCCAGCAAAGCACTAGCTAATAGAACGGAAGTGATTTTTTTCATAATTCATTGACCTCCTATTTATACTTCTTTTTTATTTGCCCCTGATCGTCTCGGGTACATCCATATTATGCAACACCTGAAAACGCTTGCGAATATAAAATCCTACTCATTACTATAAAAATTCTAATGAACCCAAGAAGAAATATAAGGATGATTTTCATTTAAAATTTATACTTTCTTATCTTCTAAAATAAAAAACGAATACCGCCCCATTCAAGGATGGTATCCGTTTCACGTTAAATCAACATCTATCTAACAAATGGAAATAACAGCTTTTGATTCTCAGGCCACAACATATTGTCCAAATCAATTAGCTTTGTTCCTGTATCGACGCGTTCTGGTACATCAATTCCTTCGATCACTTCAACGGCATGTTTTACAGCCAAATACCCGTTGCTAAAAGGATTCTGTATCACTGTTGCTTGAACAGTACCGTCCTGCAGCAATTCCATCATGGAAGGAGAGCTATCAAAGGCTACCATTTTAATATTTTGCAGCCCCCGACTTTGGATAGCCATTGCAGCCCCTTGTGAAGCAGTTTCATTCAGGCTCGCAATTCCTCGAAGATTCGGATGCTTCAGCAGCATCAGTTGTGTAAGATCTTCTGCATCCTTAATACTGGAGGTCGTGTATGAAATCTCAACCACCTGTATATTCGGATAACGCGCAGTGTAATTTAAAAATCCCTTCTCCCGCTCCTCCGCGTCTCTTGCCCCATACTCAATGCCGTTAGAAGACTCCAGCTTCTCACTCTGCGTTGAATTGGTGAAGTTAATAATGCCCACCTCGCCGTAACCTTTTAACAGCTTGATCAGCCGTTCTGCAGATTTTTGACCCGCCTCATAGCCGTTCGAGCCAATATATGTCCTTACTCTTGCTGAACCTACTTCCGCATCTACGGATATCACAGGGATTTTAGAATAAGCAGCCTGATCTACAACCTGAGCAAGCCCCATGTAACTACTTGCAGCTAAAATAATCACGTCTGCTTTTTCTTTAATGGAGTCCTGCACCATTTTCACCTGTTCTGTGATGTCACTCTCAGAGTCCGGGGCTTTAAAGGTTAATTTAACGTTGAATTCCTGTGCTGCAGCTTCTGCTCCCAATTTAACCGTATTCCAGTAATCGCCCCTGTTCATTTTCACAATGAGATGAATATTACGGGTCTTATTTGTATTGATGTAATTGGGTGCTGAATTAAAACAAGAGGTAACTGTAGTCCATAACACCGCACACATTAACAAAGTTAGCCAAAAACGAAAGGTTTTCATGACGATGTCTCATCCTCCTTAAGCCCTTCACTGCCTTCGACTTTTGCTAATGCCGGGAAGATAAAGGTAACCGTAGTGCCTTCTTCAATTTCACTTTCAAAAGAAAGTCCATATTCACGGCCATAGTACAACTCAATACGCTCGTTCACATTTCTTACGCCTACCCCGGAACCACTCATACTCTTACTGCCGCCTGTCAAAATAACCTTCATAGTCTCCTTGGACATTCCTAATCCATTATCACTAATCCGTATGATGACAAGATTGTCCTTCAGTTCTGCTTGGATAGAGATAAAACCTTCATCAGGCATCATTTCTATTCCGTGATACAAGGCATTCTCTACAATAGGCTGCAAAATCAGCTTAATCGTCTGACACTGCAGTACCTCATCCTGTGCAATGATCTCGTAGCGGAATTTATTTTTAAAACGAAAGCTCTGAATGACGAGATAATGACGAATATGATCAAGCTCTTCCTGCACGGTAATCATATTATTCCCTTTGCTTAGACTGATCCGGAAAAACTTAGATAAAGACTGAATCATTGTAACGACCTCCTCCGTCTTACCACGCTCAGCAAGCCGGATCACAGAGTTCAAGGTATTGTACAAAAAGTGTGGATTAATCTGGGATTGCAGAACTTCAAGCTCACCCTTACGTTTCGTCTCTTGTTCATAAATAATTTGATCCATCAATTGACGAATACGCTGCAGCATGAGGTTAAAGCGTTTAGACAACTGTTCTACCTCATAGGCGCCACTTACATCGATTCGAGTATTAAGATCCCCTTCTCCTACCTGCTGAAGTGTCCGTTCCAGCTTACGGATCGGGCGGGCAATCCGCGCAGACAAAAAGACAGATACGATAATTACACATAAAATAACTACCGCTAAGAACCAGGATAAAAAGGTGTTCAGATCACGCTTGGTGGTCACGATCTCGTCATAATAAGCAACACCTACTATTTTCCACCCAGTCTGTTTTAGCGTTCGTACTGTAATAAATCGTTTTTCACCTGTAGATTCATCCAAATAACTACGATAAGCATATTCCAATACCGGCTCCACATTCTCATACTTTAAACCAGCATAAATAAGCTGCTGCTGCGGATGATACACGATGTTGCCTAATTGATCGAGGATGTAAGCGTATCCTCTTTTACCAAGCTTAACCTGCTTACTCAGCTCATCTATAGTGCGAAAGTTAAAATCCATAAGAAGGATACCCGTTTTTAGTACTCCCTTCTCCTGATATTGAATGAGTTTACTGATCGACACGACCCAAATATATTGACCTTTAAACAAGTTCTGAATATGGGGCGCCGAATAGGAGATCTCAGATGTTCTTTTGGCCGTTGTAAACCAGCTCTGGGTTTCTAACTGTGTGTTGCTGCGCAGTTTCTGTCCTGCTGTACCCACGACGTATTTCCCCTGTGGTGTAAAAACCGCTGCAGAAACCAGATCCTCTCTACTTCCCATTAACATGGCCATTCTTTCCATCAATAAAGCAGAGTCTACAGAGGGACTATTCGTAATTTGATCTTCTGCAGTTTCAAAAATATTTCGCATTCCTTTAACATAAAGCTCCAAATTGTAGTTCACTTGCTCAATAATCTGCTGCATATTCATATTGGCATTCTCTTCTGCTGTCTTCGCAAACTTGTTATACAGCATAAGGCTGACAACGACGGCTACAAGAACGGCAACGGATGTAAAAGTGAGCGTAATCGTTACTTGAATACTACGCAGCTTAGAGGACAATCGACGTTTCCCCCCTTTTGAATGCTGCGGCCGCAGTCGAAAAGAATAGGGCTTTTCTTGCCGCATAACTACCCTCCTCTGGAGCTATTTTTATACTCTTTGGGAGACTGACCATATTTTTTACGGAAGCAGAAGCTGAAATAGTTAGGATCAGCAAAGCCAATTTTCTCGGCGATTTCAAAAGCCTTAAGTTCCGTGGAGCGTAAAAGTTCCTTTGCTGCCTCTAATCGGATTTGCAAGAGATAACTAACAAAAGTCATCTTCATTTCCTTCTTAAAAATGCTGCTAAAATAGCCTGTACTGATATGTAAATGCTGACAGACCTTTCCGATAGAAATATCCGATTCCTCATAATGGCTACGGATGTAATCTTTAGCTTCATCAATGAGCAGCTTATAGCTAGATTGGCGTTCTAAAGCAATGGAGTCCATTAGCCGGCTGCAGATGGTAATAATCCACTGCTTGGCTTCACTCATACTATTGAATTTATTCATCTCAGTTAATGAGGAAATGCCAGATCCAACGAACTTAGCAGCATCACTACCGGACTCTTTGGCTACACGCAGGATAGATGTAATAATCTCCAGCAAAAAAATCTGATAATCCTGAGTAGATACCTGCTCAGCATTCAATCCGCCAAATAACTCCTCCACGACCTCCTTAAGCTCCTGTACGGTTCCCATCTTAATCGTTCGGATTAAGGACTGCTGGGTCAATTCATCATAGGCCAAGAGTGTATTCGAACGTGACTCCACATCCTCGATCCAAATGACTCTGTTATTGCCAAGAATGAGGCGATAATCTAACGCTTGCATGGCATCTCCAAAGGAGTTAAATAGCATAGCAGGCGAGTGACAAACCGTTCCAGAACCAGCGGTAACCGTTAGCTTAAGAAACCGCTGCACATTGTGGCGGATTTCTTCTAGAATTTCAAAAGTTCTCCCCGTGATTTCAGTTTCTTCTCCTGCATCACAAATGGAAAGAAGCACTACCTCATCACGATGGATAAACACCCTGCCCAAATTATGCTTATTACATAATTCTTCCGCAATATTCAGCACAGCGAAGAGCTGTAAATTTCTCTCTCCCGTATCTCGCAAAGAAATTTGCTTACCTCCGGTAAGGTTAACGGTTTCCCGTTCTGGACGAATATAATCCACACTAATTACCGAGGCTTGGAACCATTTCCCATGTAGATCTATTCCGTATTCCGAACTTTTCTCGTTTATTTCATTCATTCGTAACTTGCGTGAAACTAGTGAAGATAAAAACTGCTCACGCAGCACAGGCAGACTTTTTCGATAATGCTCACTGAGTACAAAAACATTCTCTTTCTCTGCGATTTCAGCCTCTATAGTGCCCCTGACCTTTAGCAGAACATCAATCAACTCCTGTGAAGAAAACGGTTTCAAAATATATTCATCGATTTGCAGTTTAATCGCCTTCTGTGCATATTCAAATTCATCATACCCTGTCAAAATAATGATCTTGGTATTAGGATGCCGCTCGCGAATCCATTCCGCCAGCTGCAGCCCGTTCATAAAAGGCATTTGAATATCAGTCACCACTACATCCGGGAGCAAACGATCTATCGCATCCGCTGCCTCTCGTCCATTCTCCGCCTGTTCTACAATTTCGAAGCCAAAGTGCTCCCAATCAATCTGACTGATGACCCCTTCCCTTACATCTTCTTCATCTTCAGCAAGAATTAACTTGTACATCTCTCATCCCTCTTTGAAAACGATTTATTTAACTGTCATAAAATTCATTCTATATGATTCAAACTATTCCATCTATGGTTAGTTATTTAGATCGATTTATTATAAATTAAAAGAATTGGTCTATTAACTGCATAAGGCAGTCAGAGGATTATAAAATTCGGAGTATAAGTGAGCGGAAATCCGGAATAAAAGCGACATGAAAGATAGCGTCGTATGGATATAAATACTGGGTATGAAGATTAGAGGGATTATGTTCTCGGCTCATATCCTTGATCGTTCCTTATATTTACATAAAAAAAACCATCCCGCCGTAGCTGGGATGGGGATGATCGGAACCTATAAGTATTATAGCAACGCTTTGTTAAAGCGATAGCCTGCTGTCTTTTCGAAACCTAGATGACGATAAAAGGAATGTGCCGGTGCGCGCTCTACGCGGTTACCACTTCTCAAGAAGAGCTGACAGCAACCTTGCTCACGTGCCCATTCTTCAGCTGCGGCCACAAGTCTTTTACCGAGTCCGTTTCCTCTGAGTTCTTCTGATACGATAAGTGCAGTAATCTCAGTGATACAATCTGTCTGTTTGTAATACGAGATTACCTGTCTAAGACCGACCATTCCCACAACTTCATTGTTTAGTTCTGCAACAAGCGTGCATTGGAGATGGTTATTCTCCATGCTTTCAAGTCTCTCTTTCATCACGCTAAGCGTTGTTGGATAGCCGAATTCACGCAGAAGCGCTGTCACTCTCTCCAGATCATTCAAGCCGCATTTGCGAATTTCCAGTACAGGTGCCATGGTACTACTGTTCATCCTCATTTACCTCCACTTTTAGCATAGACGCTGCCTGCTTGGCTACCGTCCGCGCGATTTCCACATTTTCCGCCGCACTTAACGCTACAGCCATCCGCCGCCCTGGACGGACTTCTGGTTTACCAAACACCCGAACCTGAGTCCTAGGTAGTTCCAAAGCTTCACCAATTCCGGTCACAACAAAAGCTCGTCCTTCTCCTTCAGCCTTCAGCGTAGCTGAGGCACCTGGTGTCAATAATTGTACTGACTGGACTGGAAAACCAAGAATAGCTCTGACATGCACTGCAAATTGAGATAAATCCTGCGTGGCCATCGTTACCATCCCCGTATCATGAGGCCTAGGGGACACTTCACTAAACAATACGCCTCGATCCGTCAAGAAAAGCTCCACTCCAAAAATACCGAAACCTCCGAGCTGATCGGTAACTGCTTTGGCAATAGACTGAGCTTCATCAAGAAGTTCCGCCTTCATAAAGTGAGGCTGCCATGATTCGACATAATCCCCATCCTTCTGAATATGCCCAATAGGTGGACAAAATATCGTGCCAGCCACGGACCGCACCGTCAAAAGTGTAATCTCGCTTTCAAAGGTAACGAATGCCTCTACGATAACACGAGTCCCTTTAGCTCTCGCTCCATCCAAAGCAGTGTTCCAGCATTCTTCCGCATCCTCCGGTCTTTTGCAAACACTCTGACCTTTGCCGGAAGAACTCATAATCGGCTTGATGACACAAGGAGTACCTAGTTCTGCAACGGCTTGACGAAGTTCTTCCAGACTATCTGCAAAACGATAATCCGCTGTTGGCAATCCAAGTTCTTCAGCAGCAAGTCGGCGAATGCCTTCTCTGTCCATGGTTAAACGAGCCGCTCGTGCGGTCGGAACAACGAAGAAACCTTCCTCTTCAAGCTCTTGAAGGGCATGAGTAGCGATTGCTTCAATCTCCGGAACAATAACATCCGGTTTCTCTGAGCGAATAAGCGTTTTAAGCGCTTCTGCATCCAGCATATCAATAACATGTGAACGATGAGCTACACCCATCGCTGGTGCATCGCTATAACGGTCTACAGCTACGGTCTCTACGCCAAGACGTTGAGCTTCGATTATGACTTCCTTACCCAGTTCCCCGCTGCCCAGTAGCAGCAGCTTGCGGCTTTGAGCTGAAAAAGGAGCTCCCCACATTGTCGATTTCAACCTCTTTCGGCAAATTGACTATCTCGTTTCCATAAATTTCTGAAAACAAAACAGTTTCATTGTATATTTTCAGGCTTCTTTATTTTCATCCATCATACGCCAGATTGCAAGTGTTCTTCGACAATTTCCTACAAATTTCAAAGATTTTTGTCTAATCTATCAACGAAAGATTGTTCCAAGATAGATAATTGGTGACCTAGTTGACCCCAATGATCTGCGGATTCACCCCCTTTAAGGAGATCTAACATCGCTTTCTCTTGCTCCGCTAACCCTTCTTGTAGGCGAACTGCAGCAACCTTTAATTCTCTGGCTATGCAATCGACATAATGCGCAAGCAATTTTTTCTTCTGCTCTGCCGCCGCAACATTAACAGCTTCTTTCACAAGAGGCTCGGCCGCACCTTTGACTTGCTCCCGACCGGCCCCCTCAAAGAAATAGCGAGGAGATTTGAAATGTCCCCATAAGGTTGACCATTCCACGCCCTGAAGCTGGCATTCCAGCTCACTAGGAGAAGGCCATGCTGCTTCTTCATTCTCCGTCAGATGAAACTCTTGAGTAGAGAAAAACAGCTCAGTAGCCGCCGCTTCAGCCGCTTCATGAACAAGTCTGCGCCCGGTACTTTCTAGTCGCAGCGTTGTCGCCCATAGCTCTTGCTCCAATTCACGCTTAGTGGTACGCATCAGCTCTGCACCACACGCAGCGAAGATAGCTTTTAAATTCCCTGCGTCCTCACGTAATAATGAGGGGTGGAAAGATTCCTGAAAATTTCTGGTGAAGGAGAAGCTAATCCGTTGACAGACATGATAGATCAGCTCCTCACCTTCATGAACAAGATCTCTGCTAGGACGTTCTTCTGTCTCTAATAGGGAAAGTCTCTTCATAGCTAGCTGACGACGTTCTTGCATTTCTTTTAATCCTGCTTCACGCTCGTTTGCCGCCATGGAAGCGAGATTCTGCCACTCTTCCGCCCTGCGGCGAACAGATGCGATGCTCTCTGCTGCTGCGTTAAGTGAAAGCTGAGGAAGTTCATCTCCCGCAAAACTTGATAAGGCTTGCTCAAAATGATGGAAACGGGAAGCCTCATAGCGATCATAATCATGCTGAGTTTTGCCTTCCAAAGCAAGCAAGCTAGAGAGTGCATAAATTCTCGGCGAGCGTAAGCCACCTGCACGTAAATTTTGAGCAACATGCTCTCGAACCTCTTCCAGTTCATCTTCGCCTGAAGCAAGATCGGAAGCATTGATAATAAAGAACATTTTATCAAGTGCAAAGCTATCTTTAATTCGCCCCAGCTGCGCAAGCAGACCTCGGTCTGCTTTTGAAAAGGCGTGGTTGTAATAGGTAACAAAACAAATCGCGTCTGCATTTTTCATGTAATTAAAGGTTACGCCGGTATGACGAGCATGCAATGAGTCGGCTCCTGGTGTATCCACGAGGACAATTCCGCTTTCGGTCAATGGACAGGCATAATACAAATCAATCCCCTGCACAAAACAGGCCCGGGTCTCCTCTGCTACAAGGCCTCGGTATTCTTCTAAATCAACAGTTCGCACCGTTCCCAGCAAGGGCTCAGCTTCTGCCCAGCCAGCCGCTGCTGCTCTTAGAAATCCAGCGTGTGGCAACGCAGAGGGATGAACTCCCCGTGCTGGCAAACTTGCCAGAACTGTTGTCCATGAGTTTTGCTGTGGTTCGCCTAGTTGCAGCACACTGAAGGAATGGCAGATGTCATCCCAGAAATCTGCCATGGTCTTCATTGTGACAACCGCGGTGGCATGGCGGAAGTCACCTTCCGGCGCCAATATGCGGTTGACCGCAGCCGTGGCGGGATGTGGAGACACGGGCAGCACTTCTTCGCCGAGCAAAGCGTTGGCGAAGGAAGATTTACCCGCGCTGAATGCACCGAACAGCGCAAGGGTAAAACGGCCGCCGGCGAGATCCTCCGCCCGTGCGGCCAAGCTCCGCGCCGCCGATGCCATCGCTGGCTCGCGGCGCAGCAGCTCTGCCGCAGCCGCCAGCGCGTCAGCGGCTGCCGATAGCCGGCGGCGTCCGCCCGCCGGCGAAGCCGTACCCGCCGCCCAGCTTGTGGCGGCGGCACTTCCAGCCGCGACGCTTTGCAGCGGCTGAGCCTCCCGCGGTGCGGCGCTCTGCGCAGCCGCACGCGGGGTGACCCTCACCTCCGGCAGGATGCCGGGGGTGAGGGGCCGGCGCGGCGGCAGCAGCGCCGCGAGCTCGTGCGCGCGGGCGTCTGCCGCGCGGTCCAGGGCGGCGAGCGCAGCTACGGCGCGCACCTGCCGCGAAAGTGCCTGTTCGCGGCGCTGGAGTTCGGCACGCTGCTCATCCATGAGCGGTGGCAGCTTCGCTAACAGATCATCGCTCACCGCTAACGCGGCACGGCGGAACTGGCTCTTAATATCAGCCGCAAGTGTGCGGCAGAAATTGAGCAGTGCCTCGCCGCTATACCCCGTTCCCGGCTTAACTGCAGCCGCCAGCCACTCCTGGCTCACCGCCGGGAATCCTTGCTTCAGAGTCGTCTCCGCCTCCTCCTTCCACAGCCCGAGATTCTCCGCCCAATCACGTACCAGTTGAATCAAATGCCATTCCAGCTGGGCGGAAACCTCTCGGGTCAACAGTCCTTGCCAGACTGCCAGTCGTTTACTTTGTTCCTTCTCCCGCCGTGCAGCCGTAGAGAATAACCCTAACCGAAACGTAGGGCTGGCACTTTCCATGTAGCTTCCCGACGCCTCTCTTACATCTGCAGGCATTAGATTAGCATTATTAAGTAAGGTGTCTAGGCCAGTTCGCAAGCTCGCCCGTGACTGCTGAGGCAACCCCTCAAGTCGTTCCTTCTCTTCTTCGAGTGACTTCAGTTCATACGTCACAGTCTCTGCATTCGTACCTTCTAGTTCTTCAAGGAGAGCCGCTCTTTCCTCCTGCTGATCTTCACGGAATGCAGTTAGAGAAGAATCCGCTGTATGATGAATAGAGCGAGACAAGCTATATTGAAGTAGCTGTTCCTTTTGTTCCAACAGTTCGGTTATAAGGCTGAGTAGCTGATCCCAATGATTAAGAGGATGCTCTTTCTTTTTGAGAGAGGTGAATAGAATTCCCGCACAATGAATCCCCCATTGTTCAAAAGCATTTTCAAGCTGACGTTTATATTCCTCAATGGAAATCTCTTGTTCCCTGTGCTTGTCGATCTGATTCACAATCAGATACAAAGGTTTACCCCAGTCACTAAGATTTTTGGCAAAGGCCAAATTATTCTCTGACTGTACATGGTTATAATCCATTACATAAAATACGACATCAGCTAAATGCAGCGCGGAGCGGGTCGCCGCCTGATGACCATCATCCGTCGAATCTACACCAGGTGTATCCAATAGTACGCCATCCTTGCCTAGCAGTGGTATCTCATTCCACACTTCAATTGCGGAATATTCACCACCATTCCGACAGTATTCCTGTAATCTTTCTGGAGTTGTCTCTATAGGAGCAGGATCATTTTTACTTCCTTCAACTCTAGGATAAATAAGCACTCGTGGAACTCCACTGCGAATAGAGACAATATTCGCACTAGTCGGCACAGGTCCAGAAGGCAGCACTGAACTGCCGCAAAGAAGATTGATCATACTGGATTTCCCTGCCGAAAAATGTCCGCAAAAAGCAAGGGTCAGCTCATTCCCACCCTCTTTATGTTGTAAATCTTCATATATACGTTCAGAGCCTTCATCACCCCAGCGATGCATTAATCCACGCAACTGGAAAAGCAGCGATGCCGTTTCACTTAATGTCTCTTTCTCGATTCTAACCTGTTCCGCTCTCACTGACTCTCCACCTCCACTGTTACCATCTAATCATGCTTTGATCCGTAGACGTTTATGCTTATGCAATGTTTATACAGGTGTAATTTCTTTGATGTCACGCAGAACCTTTTTTTATAAATAATAATTACAGTTTATCACCAGTTTGACACAAATTAAATACACACTACTTACAAAATAACCTATCATCTCTTACGAAATGAGGTTATTCAAACATCTTTCTGCTATTATCGCTAGAAAAGTCAGAAGCAAAAAAGGAGCCAGCCCTAGGGCCGACTCCTTTTATCACTTCTAAATTTATGCAGTTTCCGAAACAGGCAACAGAATTTCGAATACTTTTCCGTGTTGCAGAATAGTCAAACCACGAGATTTATCTCTCATTACAACAACTTCAGGTTTCACTGACATACGCTCAAAATAGTGTTCAGGAACGTCACCGGAATGACTGATCGTGATTCCTTCTACTTCTTGCTCTTCGTTCTCTTCGAGTGGGCTTTCCACTACGCGGTCAAAAATATCCGAGAACACTTCAAAATTATCTGTGTATACAGAAATGCATTTCATCTCTATCCCATCCTCTTCTTCAACTCTAACTTTTTGGCGTATGACCTTTAGCTTTCCTGACAACAGCTGTTTTCATACGTTTTTTGCCCTCTCGACATACATCAAGGAGCGGGCAAACTTGACATTTTGGGTTCTGTGCCTTGCAGTGATATCGTCCGAAAAAGATAAGCCGGTGATGAGTGATCGTCCATTCGTCACGTGGCACAGCCTTCATCAGCTTCTTTTCCACTTCCAGCACAGAATCTTTCCAGCCTGCTAATGCAAGTCGTTTAGCAACCCTCTCCACATGCGTGTCCACTGCAATGGCAGGAACTCCAAAAGCATTGGATACTACTACATTTGCAGTTTTACGACCTACACCGGGTAAAGTTACAAGCAAGTCATGAGCCTCAGGCACCTCGCCACCATACTGTTCTATGAGTATAGAGCATAGGCTTTGGATATGCTTAGCTTTGTTACGATATAGGCCGATGCGCCGGATATCCCCCTCCAATTCCTCCAGCGGTACAGAAATATAATCGATGGGGGCTTTGTACTTTTGGAACAGGTCCACGGTCACTTTGTTCACCGTTGCATCCGTACATTGGGCTGATAACAGTACCGCTATCGTTAATTCAAAAGCGTTACTATGATTTAACTCGCAATGAGCATCAGGGAACAAGTTTCCAATCGTATCCAAAATGTGGCGGACCTCTGCAACTTTCATAGTGTCCCCTCCACGGAGCGATTACGCTCATTAAAACTCACATGAGCGTGTCCTCTCTAATGTAAAGAAATATAAGCAAAGTCTGTATTATAACGTATGGTTTCATACATTTCAAGAAAATACAACTCTTATACTTTCTTATATTTCAAAAAAAACGTCTTGACGCAGGCAAAGCTCCTGTGTCAAGACGGTGATTCACTCAGAAATCCACCATTGCTACTATTGTTTCACAATTTCAACCACGATATCATTATTGAAATACATTATAATATTATCATTTTCTTTCAGAGATTGCACGGACAATGTCGTATCTCCTTGATGAATATATACATTTGAAGCAAGCGTGAACTGATACTTATCGTTCAGATTAGCTCTCTTAGTCACCAATGAGTTCGTCGAACTGTCATAGCGAGAGAATGAACGAGTTAACTGTGGTAACACACGAATGACTGTCGCTCCATCAGTGTCTTTACGAATCTCCACTCTGTCCGCTGTTGTTAAGTTACTAAGAGCAGTTGTTGTGGCGCCATCACGTATGATTCTAACCCCACCGCTTACAGTAAAGTTTTGTGCTGCTCCAGCATACTCCTTCACAATTAAGCTATTCGTTGCTGCTCCTACTGAACTAATCTGACCCGTTGTAAGCTTAACTGCCTGAATAGCGAGCGGTGTGCTTCCATCAAAAGTCACATTCAGATAATCTCCCGATTTCAAAGCGGTTAGCTTAATGCTCTCACCGGCTTCATTTGTTATTGGGAGCGCCGCAGTATTAATCTCACTGGTCCCCCCATTCCATTTAATACTTATACGGTTGGTTCCAGAATTAACGGTTGCTGCTTCAACCTGAAGAACGGTCTTTACTTTCAATACTGCTATTAGATCCTGACTAGTTGTCAGTGAGGCTGTCACATTACTACCAACAGGAACATCACTTAAGGTTGGATTAGTCTTCCCAAAAAAATCAACTAATTGTGGATAAGGCATTGTTATAGTTTGCCCACTGTCCTTAAGCTTCAATACAATTGTTTTAAAAGAAGAATTAACAGCAGACAGGGTTCCTTCATACTTTGTGACAATTTCCAAAGACAGAGCCCGTTGACCTATTGCCGTTAAATTCACTTTACGGTTCTCAACAAGTTTCGTACCGACATTACTTAAATTAGGGAGTACGCCTTCAATCAACAATTTTGTTTTTTCATCCAACTGAACGACATGTGCCTTTTTATCAGTATCCATAACTGTCAATAGTTGCGTTTTATTATTATAGTCAATAACCGTCGCTCCACTATACTGCTCAATTTGACGGCTTAACACTTCAATCTTTATGACTTGATCACTGCTGTTCAACGTAAGCTGAATTTTGTCCCCACCTATTGCATCAGCTATAAGGTCATCAGCCACAGCGCTATTCATATTAGGAATAACAATCACCGGCTTCGTGCCTAACAGTTTAACTTCACGTGTTCCGTCCGTTTTTTTATACACAACTGTTGAATTGCTCAGTTCGGTAAGTACACCTTGAACTGTCCGTTCAACACCTTCTGTCACTTCTACAGTACGTATCACATTTTCCTTAATCGTATATTTAACAGCAGCACCTGTCTTTAAATCTGCTGGCTGCAGCACTGATGATTGCGAGCTGAATAATGAAGTTCCATCTTCCCATTTAAAGGTTTCCACCGTACCAGCAGCATTTTTAAACGTAATGCTTTTCCCGGTAAGATCTATGCTTTGAACGGTACCTGTTGTCGTTTTGTTAACTACCCCTGAAGTCACTTGAACACTGACCACTCTGTGTGATCCACTGTAAGTCTCACGTTGCAAAGTAACTACACTGTCTGCTACCAGGGAAGCAGGTTCAATTGATGTCCCGTTTGCATCTACAAAGGTAGTCGTTTCATCATAATAATACTCAGTGAACCCAGTAGCTGATTTGAGCCATAGCTTATTACCAGGTGCTACCATTGCGAAGCTTCCGGAAAGGCTCTCCACTTGTTGTGTAGGATCAGTCACTTCAACATAGGCTGCGTTATATGTCGCTCCAATTACAGTAACCTTTGTATAAGGTTGGACATCACTTAGATTTATTCTACTTTCAGAAGCGCTTGTGTAATAAGCGGTGCTCGCTCCCAGGGTATATGTAGAAGTCTTGCCATTGTTATAAACGGATAGTTTCCCATCTGCTAATTGACTGATTGTTCCTGATACCGTGTTGTCGTATTCAACCGTATTGTGTGCTTCCGCACGGCTGAAAAAAGTCGCCAATTGAGCACGGGTCACAGCCCCTTGTGGATCAAAGCGATTACCGTCAAGACCATTAGCTAATTTCAGATCAACAGCAACGTTGATATACCCTCTTTTGTTTGCAGACACTTTAGCATCATCCGCAAAGCCTGTCGGCGCACTAGCTGCTACAGCAGCATCTGCACTTTTTCCTAGTGCACGAATTAAGAGTTCAGAAATCCATTCGCGGGAGGCTTTACGCTCTCCCCAAGAAGTCTTCAGATTATCTGGAGCCATTTCAGTTGCCTTATCAAGTAGGCCTTGTTGAAAGGCCAACACTACATAATCCTTGTAATAATTCGTAACCTTAAAATCATTAGGTAAGGCAACCGTTGAAGAAGTATCCACTTTATCCTGCAACTTCATAAAACGTAATGCCATAAGCACAGCTTCCTGTTGAGTGACAGAATCCCCAGGGCGGAACAAACCATTATTACCAACTACAATTCCTTGTGATGCTAATTTATAAATATGCTTTTCAGCCCAAAAGCCTGTCTTCACATCGCTAAAGATGCCAACAGATTGTGTAGTAGTTGTTGCTGCTGTAGCTGCTGTATCTGCAAACACTGCGCTTGCGCCACTAAAAATCATGGTTCCAGCCATAACAGCCGATACTGCTTTCGTAGAATAAGCCTTCAATGGACGTTTTGACCTTTTTTGCGCGGACAATAGATTATTCCCCTCTCTATGACTCAAATAAATAGTATAGTTTAAAGTTCGTCAGTTAGATGCTTTTATCCTTTGTTGTAATAACAATTAGCTATTATCTCTAGTCATAGGATGCATTAGGTCAACATGACCCATCAAGCTTTCAACCTTTTCACCATCCACCAAAACTTCGATGCTTTTTACTTCTTCAAATTGAAAATAGGTTTTGGCAAGTGATGAAATCGCTAAGGACTCCCCACCAGCACCCAGCTGTGCTTCATCCGGTTTATGAATATCCATTACAATTTGACCATCAACAAACTTTAACGATTTCAGTTCAATCTTGCCCCATAACGATACAAGGTCCGTATTCTCGTTGCCCTGCAATGCTTTGAACGTCTCTGTATATTTCTGGGCATCATCAGAGAAACTGATGCTAGTCTTAGCAGGAATCAAATCCATAACTTGTGAATCCGTATAATATGCATCGATACTCTGGCTCTGTTTTTGCTTCTCATCTGCTACTGGCTTTGCAGTTGCCTGAGTTTCTGTGTTGCTGTTATCTGCTGTCGGTTGCGGAGTGCTAGCCACTTCGTTTCCTGATTCATCGCTTGGAGCCGGTGTACTTTCTCCCGCACCACTTACAACATTTGAAGGTTCTTGCTCCACACCATTTGCTGGAGCCGCAGTAGGCTTGTCTCCACAGCCAGCAATCACTAGCAGAAGCAGTGTAGCGATTCCAATTGTACTCCATTTTTGTTTCATCATTAATAAACGCCTCCTCTAGATGAATACGGGCAGACAGGTACCGCAAAACCACTTCTTGCCTTTTAAAATAAAAGCAGAAAGCTGACTTTGCGGCGCTCGTCTGCCACTGGTCTGTTATTTTATACCCAAATATTCCTTAATCCCACTCACTATTGAAGCCGCAACTTTGTTTTGAAGTGCATCTGTAAAAAGCAATGCCTCATCTTTTTTATTGCTAAGGTATCCCACTTCAAGTAATACTGCAGGCATTTTCGTTTCGCGGATAACATGGAAATTCCCATAACGTACACCGCGATCGCTAAGTCCTGTAGCTTGAACAAGATATTTATGCATCACGTTCGCCAATGCTTTACTGGCTTCCCGTTGATAATACGTTTCTGTTCCACTAGCCGCAGAGGATCCTGAGCTATTGGCGTGTACAGATATGAATATATCAGCTTTTAGATTATTAGCCATAGCTGCTCTATCCTTGAGCTCCAAGAAAGTATCATTACTACGTGTCAGCACAACGTCAATATTGCTTTCTTTTTTCAGCAATTCAGCTGTCTTAAGTACGATGGCCAAATTAAAATTCTTCTCGTATTTACCTGTAACACCCACTGCTCCCGAATCTTTAGCTCCATGCCCTGCATCTAATACTACTAGCTTTCTGCCGTTATTCCCCGGTTGTGTTGTAGTATCATCAGTACTTTCCGCATTTAGATCGATTACAACCAGCTTAGAATCGTCTCCAGTTACGGTAACGTTGTAATTCTTAGCATAGTTCAAATCGATTACAAAACGTACTGTATAAGGATTCGTGCTATAAAGGGAGTAACGTACTCCTGATACATCGGGATAATCTTTCACTTCCAAGCTACCGTTTAGGTCAGGATCAAGGATCTGTCCTGTGCCAAATAGGTCTGAGAAGGTGGCATTAGGTAAATCAACAACTAACCGATTCGGCCCAGTCATCACTGTCACTTTTGGTACTGAACTACCCTCCATGGCAATGCTCAAACGATTTTCACTAAAGCTCACACCATTTACCATCGTTAAATTCTTAGAAGGATCTACCGGCGGTACAACCTCAGATCCACCATTTTCAGTATTTCCACCTGAACTACCGTTATCATTTGAGGATCCTGGGGTAATAAGATACACACTCTTCTTCACGTTGTCCCACGAGACATTTAATCCAAACTGTTCACTAATGAACCGAATCGGTACAAGTGTCGTATTACTACGAAGGACAGGTGCTGTGGTAAGTGTTACTGTCTTGTCATCAACGGAGGCTATCTTTTGATTCACAACCAGTTTGATGACCTTTCCTTGCTGTTCAATCGTTACCGTCTTGCTCTTCTGATCCCAACCCACGTTATATCCAAGGCTTTCAGAGATCAACCTTAACGGCACCATGATTGTATCATTCACATTTTCAACCGGGACATTTTGCCCTGCGGTCAGCTCCTTGCCGTCCAGATAAATCTTGCTATTCCCGGCAGCAGCATGTCCGTTTTCAGGCAAAACAAATACTAAGAGCAACAAAAACAACATCAAACTGAATTTCTTCATTCTTCACCTCTAAATCTAGTATTCGCCTGTGAATGGCGATCGTGATGGCCTGTCTACGTCAACCTCAGACCTCTATTAGACGCTAATAATCTATAAAGGTTGCGAATATATTCCATAAAAATTGAGAAATCTCACCAACATCAAGCATTAAAGGCCTAGATATTCCTTAATACCGGCTACAATTTCCCTCGCTAATTTGTCTTGAAGCTGCTCATTATACATCCCTGATTCATTTCCTGAATTAGTAAGATACCCCACTTCCAGAAGCACTGCAGGCATACTAGTTTCTCTTGTCACATGCAGACTTTTCGTTCTTACTCCGTTGTCCTTAAATCCAGTACCTGCAATCAGATGTTTGTGCATGATCTGAGCAAGCGGCAGACTCCCACTACGCGAATAGTACGTTTCACTGCCATTTATTTTGTCTCTATTCGGATAACCCAGCTCCAGTGAATTTCCATGCACTGAGATAAATAGATTAGCCTTTGCCGCTTCTGCGATATTTACTCGATCCTGAAGTCCCAGCGTAATATCTTCAGTTCTAGTAAATACAACGTCAACTAAAGCTTCCTGCATAAGTAGTGTTTGTACTTTACGGATAACTGCCAGATTGAAGTCTTTTTCCAGCTTACCCGTGAGACTGACTGCTCCTGATTGCGTCCCTCCATGACCCGCGTCGAGAACTACAACTGGCTTTCCTGTCATTCCACTACCACCTGAGGGGTTCCCTTCACTGCCTGTAACATTCAAATCTAGTGTCACCAGTCCAGTACTTTCATCCGTACTTAATTGATAAGGCTGGCTACCGATCGTTTGAATCACGAACCTAACAGTAGAAGGACTTACACTGAACAACGCATACCGGATCTCAGAAACTAGAGGGTAACCAGTAACATCCAGCTTGCCTTGCGGAGTTCTGTTTGTGGTAATACTCGGTAGGCCGCCTACGAAATCAGGAGCAAAAGCTGCACCGGGAAAATCTACAACGATTCGATCTGGACTACTCATTTTTGTGATGCTAGGTTTAAGAGCTCCAGAAACAGCGATGATTAATCGATTCTCAGTAAAGACTGCCCCATTTACAAGCGGACCTGCTGCATTCACACCAGTGCTTCCTGGTACTGAGGATGATTGTGGTGTCTGAGAGGGTAAAACACTTCCAGCGCTTGTGCCATTATCCATGCCGGGTGTAGTCATTGGAGTTGGAGAAGGTGTACTTGTTGCTGTTGGACTAGTAACGGTTCCCTCAGGTGTAGCCACCGAAGCTTGTCCACCCGTCAAATAGACCGTTTTATCGCTATTATCCCAGCCAACCTTTAGACCGAACTGCTCACTTACGAAACGGATCGGAACGAGAACTGTACCACCGCTTTGCTTGGGTGCTGCGTTTAAATCAAACGTTACTCCATCCGCATCAGCTGTTTTTTTTCCTACAGCCAGCTCAATGCTTTTTCCATCTTGGTGAACCGTTACTTTGCGGGCCTGCTGCTCCCATAATACCTCAAATCCAAGATTCTCCACTACCACTCTGACGGGAATCATAACGCTACCATTGACGTTCTCAAGTTTAATTCCTTTTGGTAAAGCAAGTTCTTGATTGTCCATAATAATTCTGCCTGAGCTGCTACCAGCCGCGGCAGCTTCACGTCCAGTAAAGGATAGTAATAATAATGGCAGCAACAATAGCAGCAACTTTCGATACCCAACTCTTCTCATTTTCCCGCTCCTTCTGCAAGTAATAGATCTAGATAAATACTAAGACGACAGAAATCACCAAATGTTTCCTTTATCACCAATCAATATTTCGATTATAGCAAAAAAACTTCTATTTCCGACACCCGGAAATAGAAGTTTTGCGTAATTTTTGTAAAATTTAAGAATGAAACCACTTATATCCTATTATTAAGAGAATAACTTAGCTGCATGACGCTCTTCATACGCAGCAATTTCATCTGCATGCTGAAGGGTTAATCCGATATCATCCAGACCTTGCAGCAAGAACTGTCGACGGTGCTCATCCAGCTCAAAGCTGATGCTCAGTCCATATTCATCATGGAGTGTGTTGCTCTCCAGATCTACAGTCAACTGGTAGCCATCGTGCTGTGCTGTCCGGTTGAACAGTTCATCCACTTGCTCTTCCGATAGCTTGATTGGCAAAATGCCGTTCTTAAAGCAGTTATTGTAGAAGATATCTGCATAGGAAGGTGCAATGACAACTTTAAACCCATAATCCATAATCGCCCAAGGTGCATGCTCCCGTGAAGAACCGCATCCAAAGTTAGCACGTGAAATCAAGACAGAAGCACCTTGATAGCGTGGTTTATTCATTTCAAAAGCTGCGTTATCGTTACCCGCTTCATCAAAACGCCATTCATAGAACAAAAATTGTCCAAATCCCGTCCGTTCAATCCGTTTCAAGAACTGCTTTGGGATAATTGCATCCGTATCTACATTCACCCGATCTACTGGTGCAACAATTCCTGTTAATTTTTTAAAAGCATCCATAGTTTTATCCTCCCGTGTTCTCTCTAGTTCTATGAGCTGACAGCTTCCGTCTTATAGTTCCAATCACGTACATCAGTGAAACGGCCTTTTATCGCAGCTGCAGCAGCCATAGCTGGGGATACCAGATGCGTGCGTCCACCGCGACCTTGCCGTCCTTCAAAGTTACGGTTCGAGGTAGATGCACAGCGTTGCCCAGGTTGCAGTACATCAGGGTTCATTGCAAGGCACATGCTGCATCCCGCTTCGCGCCATTCAAAACCCGCGTCAGTAAAGACTTTATCAAGCCCTTCCTTCTCGGCCTGCATTTTAACACGACCAGATCCAGGAACAACAATGGCAGTAACCTTATCAGAGACCTTATGGCCTTTTGCTACCACAGCTGCTGCTCTCAAATCCTCGATCCGTCCGTTAGTACAAGAACCGATAAATACATAATCGATTGGAATTTCAGAAATAGGTGTTCCAGGAGTCAAATCCATATATTCAAGTGCTTTTTCAGCAGCTTTGCGTTCATTTTCAGTGGTGAAGTCAGCCGGATTTGGCACGCTAGAGTTGATATCTGTACCCATGCCCGGGCTAGTGCCCCAAGTCACTTGTGGAATCAATGTCTCCACATCGAATTCAACTACTGTATCATACTGAGCACCTTCGTCACTAACAAGACTCTTCCATCCTTCAACAGCAGCGTCATAAGCTTCCCCTTGCGGCACATATTGACGTCCACGCAGATAGTTAAAAGTAGTTTCGTCAGGAGCGATCAAGCCTGCTCTTGCTCCGCCTTCGATCGACATGTTGCAGACGGTCATACGTTCTTCCATCGACAGCTCACGAATAGCTTCACCTGTGTACTCAATTACATAACCTGTGGCAAAATCAGTACCATACTTAGCAATAACACCAAGGATCATATCCTTTGCTGTTACACCAGGATTGCGTTTACCTGTGAAACGAACTTCCATAGTCTTAGCTTTGGATTGCTGCAAACATTGGGTAGCCATTACATGTTCAACTTCACTAGTTCCGATACCAAAAGCCAGCGCACCAAATGCTCCATGTGTGGAGGTATGGCTGTCGCCGCAAACGATAGTTTTACCAGGATGCGTCAAGCCGATCTCAGGTCCCATTACGTGTACAACGCCTTGATCGATATCATTCAGGTCGAACAATCTAACACCAAAATCAGCACAATTTTTAGAAAGTGTATCAATTTGCTGTTTGGAAATTGGATCTTTAATGTTAAAACGATCCTTGGTAGGAACGTTGTGATCCATTGTAGCGAAAGTCAGCTCAGGACGGCGAACCTTCCGATTACTAAGGCGAAGTCCTTCGAAAGCTTGTGGAGAAGTTACTTCATGAACCAAATGCAGATCGATATAAATAATGCTAGGTTTACCTTCCTCTTGATGAATAACATGATTATCCCAAATCTTCTCAAACATTGTCTTGTTGCTCATAATTTCACCTCATTAATAGAATCGTTCATTGGAAGAGAGCGTGGAGTCTCTCTTGAATGATCTAAATATAACATCACCGTCTTTATAATTCCAAGATATGATATCTATAGAACTGATAGGTTTAACCTATAAGATTGAAGACGATTTTTTTGCTGAGACCCTAGTCAGCCCACTCCTTAGACGAATGTCCTTCATACTATATCGGGTCCTGGTTGTTGAAATGCAGTGCATTTGTTATCTCAGAAGGAGTTGGAACAATTGAAGTCAAGAACGAGACTTACCGGGCGAGTTATTTTCAAAGGTGATCAAGGGTATGAAACGGCACGCAAGAATTGGGATCCGCATACTGACAAATTCCCGAAAGTGTTTGTCTTTGCACAAAAAACACAAGATGTTGCGAACGCCATAAAATGGGCTAACGAGAATAAAGTCCCCATCCGTGCAAGAAGCGGCAGACATTCTTTGGAGGTTAATCTTTCACAAATCACCGGAGGAATTGTCATCGATGTGAGTGAAATGAAGGAAATCAAACTAAATAAAAAATCTGGAACTGTTGTTGTAGGTACCGGAAATACAGTGGGGAGAATTGCACACACGCTTGCTGGGCGAGGATATATGGCTCCATTCGGCGATAGCCCTACGGTTGGAATCGGAGGCATCACCCTAGGCGGGGGTATCGGGCCGCTCCAGCGAACCGTGGGCCTTGTTAGTGATAATCTAATCGGACTCGAAATGGTTGATGCCAAAGGGAGAATTATTCATGCCAATAAGAATAGTAACTCTGATCTTCTCTGGGCTTCCCGCGGAGGTGGCGGGGGTAATTTCGGAGTTTACACCAGTTACAAATTCAAAGTACGTCCAGCTCCAGCTTCGGCTACCGTTTTTCGTATCACCTGGCCTTGGAATCAGTTCGAGAAGGTATTCAAAGCTTGGCAACTCTGGGCTCCTTCCGTGAATACCAAATTGGGCAGTGAATTATCCATTGGTCCGAAAAAAGGCGGTAATGTCACTATGACGGGGCTGTTCCTCGGGTCAAAAGCAGAGGCTTCCCGCCTCTTAAAGCCCATTACGAGCATTGGAACGCCTACGAATCAAATCATCCGCTCTTTGCCCTATTCAAAAGTAGTGAGTTTTATGTTAGCGCCCGATCCAGTGCTAACTCAAAGAGTCAGCAACCAGTTCTCCAGCGGTTTCGTAAGAAAACCCTTCCCGGACAAGGCAATTAAGTCCATGCGTGAATTCTTAGAAAAAGTGGAGGGAGAGTTCGCAGGTTTCTTTTTCCTCAACTGGGGTGGAGCTGTGAGCCGTAAGTCACCCAAATCAACAGCCTTTTACTGGCGTAAAGCGAAATTTTATGTAGAGTGGAATAGCTCATGGATCAAGAAATCGGAAGCTGCCAGAAATATATTCCTAGTACGAAATACACGTCGGAAGCTGCAGCCATTTATCGTGGGGAGCTACATCAACGTTCCAGACCAGGGAATTAAAAATTCCGGACCAGTATATTATGGAGCGAACTATCCTAGATTACGGAGAGTCAAAGCTAAATATGACCCGGGAAATATATTTAATAACCCTCAAAGCATCTCTCCAGCCCGCAAAGTATAGTAAGACGTAATAGGGTAGCATCGAAATTAGACCGGCAAACATAAAGGACTCCAGCGGATACTGGTAAACCACACCTTCCTATTTGCCGGTCAGTGCGTTCGTGCACGAACTTACATTCGAACCTATATAAAACTCCAGTTTCATAGGTTATACTTATAAGTAAAAACAATCTCCCAAAGGAGTTTATACATGGAACTGAGACAACTACAATATGTACTGCAGATCGCAGCCGAAAAAAACTTCTCCCGTGCAGCGGACAAGCTGCACATTGCCCAACCATCACTCAGTCAGCAGCTTTCCAAGCTGGAAAAAGAGCTCGGTGTAATGCTGTTCCAGCGAAACACCAGCTCTGTTGAACTGACTTATGCTGGATCTAAATTTGTAGAGCAAGCCCAAATCATCATTGATGGCGTAGAACTGCTGCGACAAGAAATGTCTGATATTTCTGAACTGCGTACCGGGCGCGTCGTTGTAGGCAGTATGCCGATCACTGGTGCACATTTACTACCGCATGTGCTTCCGGTTTTTAAACAAAATTACCCGGAAGTAGAAATCACACTGCTCGAAGACTCCTCCATGAACCTAGAAAAGCTCACTGCGAGTGGTCAGACTGATTTAAGTCTGCTCTCATTGCCGCTCGAAATCCCGGCTCTTGCTTACGAAGAACTGGGTGAGGAAAGGATCGATCTTGCAGTTCCACCCGAACACCCGCTAGCTAAACGTAGCTTAGATGGAACTAAGACCTCTTTGGAAGAACTAAAGGACGAGCCATTTATCGTACTTAAAGAAGGTCAAGGCTTCCGTAAAATGACTATGGATCTTTGCCGAAACGCTGGCTTCGAGCCAAAAATTGTTTTTGAGAGCAATAACATGGAAACAGTTCAGTCTCTGGTCGCCACTGGAATGGGTGTAACTCTTGTGCCTCATTTTATTGCCCGTGCACCGCGGAGTGAATTCGTCCCTGTCTACTTACCGCTCACTGATCCTGCCCCTAGCCGAACACTTGTCGTAGCCTATCGACGTGGACGTTATTTATCTAAAGCCGCTAAGGCTTTTGTTGAAACCTTTAAATCTACGGTATCTGAATTAACCGAAGAATAGACCCGTGGAAGGCTGTTCTGATCATCTGACACCCGAGCCGCACTTTCATTAACTGGCCTATTATTGTTCGGATTCCCAGTATGATATCCCAAAAATTCCCGAGTCACACTATTCTGGATCTCTGCTTTTTCGTTTAGGTCTTGATTCTGCATCTGCTCAGGATTGTTGTCTTTAGTCAATTAAATCCACCTCTTGGCAACAGATTATAAGTATTCCGACCCCTTGCTTAGAGGTTAAACAGAATAATCAAAGCTTTCTAATGGGTGAAATAGTTCCTTTGTTTTTCCTTTGCAAAGCAACCATCTCCATGGTATTCTATTGAAAATAAGTGAAACGTGCAGACGGGACCAGTAAGAATGAGTCAAACCGCGCCTAGAGAGTGAATTCCGACAGGCTGAAAGAATTTACCGCGGTTTTCGTTCCGAATCCTACCCCCGAGCGGCCTGTGCTAAGCAGGACGGATCCTCCCGTTACGAGAATGAAGTCGGATGATCCCTCATCAATGAAGGTGGTACCGCGGAAGTTTACAAGCTTTCGTCCTTTGCTAAGTCTAAGGATGGGGGCTTTTTGTCGTTTTCAGCATCTATAAAAATACTGAGGAAGTGAACAGATATGACGGCACGAATCGTAGTCAAAATAGGCAGCAGCTCACTGACTGGAACGGAAGGCGGATTGAATCGCGAAGCCGTGTCCTTCTTTGCTTCAGAGATTGCCGAATTGAAGAGAAACGGCTGCGAGGTGTTATTAGTAACCTCCGGTGCTGTAGCCGCAGGCTTTCGCAGTATCGGTTATCCTACACGTCCGAAGCTGCTGCATGAGAAGCAAGCAGCAGCAGCTGTAGGCCAAGTACTGCTCATGCAGGCGTATCAGGAAGCTTTTGCCGAGCATGGAATAACCACAGCACAAATCCTGCTAACCCGTACCGACTTTTGTAGTCGCAGAGCGATGAACAACGCTATGATGACGGTAGAAGAGCTGCTTCGTCAAGGAGCGGTGCCCGTATTTAACGAGAATGATACCGTCTCCGTAGATGAGTTGAAATTCGGCGATAACGATACGTTGTCCGCGCTTGTGGCTAACCTGCTAAAAGCGTCTAGATTGCTCGTCTTAACTGACATGGATGGCTTGTATAGTGGAGATCCTCGGAAACATCCCGATGCTGTTCGCTATCAGTTCGTAGATGATATTACGCCGGAGATTTACGCGATTGCTGGTGGTGCTGGATCTAGCGTGGGAACAGGTGGCATGCGTTCAAAAATCGATGCTGCCAAGATCGCTACGCGAGGCGGTGTACCTGTCTTTGTTGGGAGAGCTACCGAACCGGGAGATTTGCAGCTCGCGGCCGCTGGAACTGGTAGAGGTACTTATTTTGCAACCAAGTTATCGTCACTCCCAGTCAAAAAGCAATGGCTTGGCTTCATGTCCACCCCACTGGGCTCTCTGTATATAGACGAAGGAGCTGTTGAAGCGCTGCTCCATGGCGGCCATAGTCTACTGCCTGTCGGCGTCAAGCAGACCGAAGGTAACTTTCATGCAGGTGATGTTGTAGAGGTTCTAGGTCCAGACTCCAAATTACTTGGACGCGGGATTGTGAATTACGATGATGCTCAGCTGCGCAGTATTCAAGGTTTGCCAAGCGGTCAGATTGTACCGAAGCTGGGCGAAGTTCACCGGCTGGAGGTCATTCACCGTGACGAATGGATTACCCTGAGGTAAGAAATCTTGTCCATATAAATTTAAGGAGGAATCGTCATGAGTGAAGTTGTCAATAAAGCAAAATTAGCCAAAGAAACCACCGGAATATTAGCTAGTCTAACAACTGGCCAAAAAAATGAAGCACTCCTAATTATGGCTGATGCACTACGCCGTGAAGCTCCCGCCATTATCGAAGCCAACGTGGAGGATCTGGAACGAGGAAGACTTAACGGGACCCCTGAGTCCATGCTTGACCGTCTCGCGTTAGATGTAAGCCGAATTAACGGCATTGCTGAAGGTCTGCAACAAATCGCAGTATTACCTGATCCTATCGGTGATACACTAGAAAGCATAGAACGCCCTAACGGCCTTAGCATCCAGAAGCTTCGCGTTCCGCTTGGTGTGATCGGCATTATCTATGAAGCACGTCCAAATGTGACTGTAGATGCTGCTGGTCTATGTCTCAAGACAGGCAACGCCGTAGTGCTGCGCGGTGGCTCCTCTGCCCTATCCTCCAACCGTAAGATTGTCGAGGTTCTGCACAGCGCTCTTGCTGAGACCTCAATGCCACCTAATGCCCTTCAGCTGATTGAAGACCCTAATCGTTCTTCGGTAGATGAAATGCTAAAGCTGAACGGACTTTTGGATGTGATCATTCCACGCGGAGGCAGCTCACTTATTCAAAATGTAGTGCTTAACGCAACAGTACCCGTCATTGAAACGGGAGCAGGCATCTGCCATACCTATCTCGATGCAAGTGCCTTGCCAGAAATGGCAAGGCACATAAGCTTGAATGCCAAAGCACAGCGACCTTCAGTATGTAATTCTATGGAGACACTGCTCGTTCATCGGGATTACGCAAACGAGTATCTGCTTTCTTTGGCCGAAGCTTTCCGTGATGTTAATGTTGAATTGCGTGGCTGCCAGGAAACATTATCCTTTGTCCCATGGGCATTACCTGCAACCTTAGAAGACTATGCCACAGAATATAACGATTATATCTTGAATATCAAAATTGTCAGCAATTTGGACGAAGCCATGTTGCATGTTGCTAAGTATGGAACAAAACATTCGGAATGTATCGTAACAGAAGATCAAGGAAATGCTGCACGCTTCTTACAAGAAATTGATGCTGCGGCTGTTTATCACAATGCCTCAACCCGTTTCACAGATGGCTTTGAATTTGGATTCGGTGCAGAGATCGGCATTAGTACACAGAAACTACATGCCCGTGGACCGATGGGTCTGCCTGCCCTTACTTCAACTAAGTATAAGATTTACGGAACAGGTCAAATTCGGGGTTAGTGTCCACGCTTCTGTTTTCAATCTCACAACTTTTAGGAGGATTTTAGCCATGTGTCAGCAACCTTCCATTCCACTTATGAATCATAATATTGTATTTTATGGCGCAGGCTCCATGGCAGAAGCCATCGTTCGCGGGATGATTAGCCGCAGTATCGTGAAATCCGATCATGTTATTATGCTTAATCGTAGCAGTAGTGAACGCCTGGCAGAATTAAGAAGCCGATACGGTGTAATGGGTACAAATGATCCTGAGCAAAAAATAGATTATCTAAAGAATTCACCAGTAATCGTGTTAGCTATGAAACCAAAAGACGCTGCAGAAGCGCTACGAGGAATAGGTCCTCTTCTTTCTCCTGATCAGATCATAGTCTCTGTAATCGCTGGATTGTCTATTCGAACGATGCAAGGACTGCTTGGCAAAGAGCAACCTATCGTCCGTACAATGCCGAATACTTCCAGTTCCATTGGTCTCGGTGCCACTGGCATAGCCTTCTCCAAAGAAGTTGATGAGAAAGGCCGACGCCTTGCACTCAACATCTTTGAAGCTGTTGGACTTACAACCGTCATTGATGAAGAACGCATGGAAACCTTGACAGGTATCTCCGGTAGTGGACCTGCCTATATTTATTACATGATGGAAGCAATGATCGCCGCAGGTATCCGTGGTGGATTGCCGCTTGAACAAAGCACACAGCTAACTGTCCAAACAGTGCTAGGTGCTGCCAGAATGGTACAACAAACGGGTGAGGAGCCAGCTGCACTTCGTAAGAAGGTCACATCCCCGAATGGCTCTACACAAGCAGCAATAGAAGTGCTGGAGCACGGAGAATTCTTTGAAACTGTCATTGCGGCAGTCAACCGATGTGCCGAACGTTCCCGCGAAATGGGCGCGGCGCTTGAAAAAGAGCTGCATTCGTAACCTAAAATTCCTTATCTTTCAAAAAAGATCGCTTCCCAGACCAACTTGGTCAGGAAGCGATCTTTTTTTGAAGTTAAGGCTATGATTTGCCCAATACAACATTTCCATAAGTATCTCGAACAATCACTTTAACATTAGCCGGAGCCCCAACAGTCACGTCAAGGTTGTTCCCAGAATTATCAAATAGCAAATCTCTAGGAGTTTCCCCTAGAATGATGTATAGCGTATTCCCAACATGCTTAGTTTGAAGCAGCTGTTGCTCTTGTGCTTCTTTTAGCTTCCCTTTATTTGTAGAATAACTTCCAAATACATTCAGCTCGTGCCCACCCGTTTGATCCACTTTAATCCCGTAAGGCTCGGCAGCTTGGACAATGATGGTACTAACGCCGTCTGGAACGGTTCCCTGCCAATCAGGTAATGCATAACTTTCCTCCACAGCTAAGACGGTACGGCGAAATTCCTGAGTTAATCCTAAGGAACTAAATCCCGCAAAAATCAGACAACATACAGATATAAACCCTACGAAAAGAATACTTAACACGTCATAATACATTTTTCCTTTTCCACGAAACCATAAAGTGTATATCACTATTTCCAAACCTAACAATATAAAAATGACCGGCCACCAAGCAAGCGTCGTCTCAAACACTTCCGCTCCCTTCCACTGCGAGACCATAATTAAAGCCCCCAGAAATAAAAGGCTCAGTCCCATCGACAATGTCCCTACACGCCAGCGTCTTGATTTATCTTCAGTGACTGGACGCTCGCTTGGAGCAATGACTCCCTGCTGTAATTCAGTCGGATTATTCAAGAATGACCACCTGTCCTTTTTCTCCCTTTATTGTTCTTACTTCCCGCCATCAGCTTCAAACCACCGCCAATTAATAGCACAGATACGATAATGGTTCTGAAATATTCATTGACTATATACTCCAAATGCCATTCAGGAAATCTGATATCAAGCGCAGGAACTGCGACATTCACTACAATGTAATACAATCCTAGACACAATAATGCAGCTCCAAGCCACCCTTGATGATTTAAGAATCCTTCGATAACTGGCTTATCCTGCAAGGGCTCACGACCATGTCGGCTGACAAGCTGTAAGCCATCGAACAAACTGTAGAACCAAATAACTGGGATCAGGAAGAAGAGCAACGTTAATCGCAGTAGATCCATGACATAAATACTTCCCAGGAATAGCAGCATGAGCTGTAAACCTCTTTTTTGCAGCCCTAGATACATTTGTCCAGCACCTGGAAAAGCAGAAAGCAGCGTTGCCAAAACTTTGCTGCGGCGCCCCTCCTCACGACCCGCCTCCATCTCTTCGAATAAAGTCCGATCTACCATCTCTTCTCCAGCTTGCTTGCGATGGATTAACTGAACCGCATCAAACATGCAATACAACCAGATAACGGGTAATACGCCAAACAAGAGAAGAAAAGCGTCACTAGACGTAATTCCAGCCAGGAATAACATCACGGTCATAAAACCGAAGAAAGAAATGAGGAAGGATAACCCTCGCTGCATCAGCCCCATATGAAAATGACCTAATCCTGGAATGAACGATAATAAGATTACATGGACACGCTCATTATCCGCAGTTTTAACGGGCACCGAAATAAAATCAACCCTCGATCCATCTGGAGCCATCGCCGGAGCAGGCATCTGCAGCATTTTTACCACCAGATGCACCATAGAAACTGTCCCAATAAGTAGGAACCCCATCACACCCATTATTAAAATATCCTCAGCGCCTTCAGCCACAGCTATCAAGAATGACATAAATAAGATGCCAAAGCTTAACAGAAGATAACCAATGCCTTGTGGACGTTTTCCGATATAATAATGACCTGCTCCAGGAATCAAATTAAGAAAAAAGGCCTTTAATTTACTACGCTGCTGTTGCATGTTTCATTTCTCCTCTCATCACTTTCTGTTGCCCATTAGCTGATCCAACCATCCGCTAGTTGCCTGTATTACTTGCTCGCTAAATGACGGTAAATTATCTTTTTTAGGGATCATAAGCTCCATTTGACCTGTGTGCAGCTTATCAAACATGCCAGAGGACATGATCAACAGCGTAAGTGACGCGGCAACAGCATAATGAAAGATTGTTTTTTCATACCAGCGATATCGCCGTCCACCTTCTTCAACCGCCACTTGTTCCACTAATGCTGAAGATTCCGCCATTGGTTTAACCCATGCTCCCATAATTTTCTCTGTAAAAGCAGACGAATTCTCCAATGAAGGCAGTTCCTCTTGTAGCTCATCCAACATTTCCATATATGAAGTAAGACTTTCTTCATCTTCCAGCAGTAACTGTTCCCAATCTTCTCTCATCGCCTCTTCCATATGACCTTCAATATAAGCTTTTGCTTGTTCCCGTTGGATTGGATCGTCTCCATGCTTCATCATAGCCATTCGTCCTCCTTCCAATGATTTCGAATCCATTGTCTTGCCCTATATAATCTGGACTCTACCGTTTTCAGGCTAATTCCCTGCTCTGCAGCAATCTGATCATATTTTTTATGTTCCAGATAATAAGCCACCATAATTTCACGATGAGTTTCAGGCAGGCTATTGATTTCACCCAGCAGCCGATCCATCCGATCACGGCGTATAACACCTGACAACACATCCTCCTCGTTGGAAGCGGTCTGGCTCAGTACAAGCTCATAGTCAACGGGTAGTTCTCTGAGTCGATCACGTTTACGCTTAGCATCTATTGCCTTATTTAAGGCGATCCGTGTAATCCATGACTTCAAGCCTTGATAACGGTAGTCAGGGAGAGATTTGTACATCTGTAAAAAAGCTTCCTGAGCAGCATCTTCAGCCATCCTGACATCGCGTAATACAGAATAAGTAACTTTGTATATTTGCTGACTGTATGTATTCACAAATTGGCGGAAGGCCTCTTCGTCTCCTTGGCAAATTCGCTTGATCAATAACTCATCTTCAATGACTCTCCCCTCCTTCCCACAGCAATAGACGCTCTCAATTATAACTACCCCTGCACTTTTTTATAAAAAATTAAAAAGAACCGTACTGACTTTAGCGATGGGCTAAAGCAATACAGTTCTCTCCAAAATGATCTATCTTCCGCCATTGCGGAACTTTTGTGTATAGTCCTTAACATCCTGAGCGTTCTTGACCCGGTTACGGGCCCATTCCAGCAATATTCGATCAATATAACGGAAATGAACCTTTCCTGCAAATACAGATTCCTTCAGTGCTAACAGAATCAGCTCCTCGGGATACCGGTCTTGATCCACCCAACTAGATATCGTCTCACACTCCATCGGAGATAACGGACGACCGAATTCCTTTTCGAAAATACTGAACAGATTCCGGCTTTCCTCTTCAGCTCCAAGTTGAGAAGGAGATGAGGGAGGCGTTCCGAATCCGCCCCCTGAAGCAGCCCGCGGTGCCGACGTTGCATAGCCACCTGCGTGCTTATCTTGCTCATGTTCTTGAACAACTGTCGCTAGATAAGCACCAAGCTTTCCGTATAACCCTGAGAAATTGTAGCGTTCATAATGGATGTCTCTTAGCTCATCGTTGTCTCCATCGATGCTAATAAAACCTTCCTTCATAAGCTTCTGCAATTCTCCTGCTAGAACAGAAATGCTACGGCCTGTTACAACCTGAAGCTCCTCAAGAGAAGGGAAATCAATCCCTTCCACCTGCCTGAAAGAAAGCAGATGTATCAGCAGCATCGCTTCACTTCCGCTTAAATTGAGCTTCCGGTAATACTTCAGTAATGCGTAAGGTATGACGGCCATTCCGTTCTCCAGACCGAAGGAGACGCCTTCGCCCCAGGTACTCCATCCTTTGCCGTCCATGAACGTCCCCCTTTAAATATAAATTATGGGTAGAGACGGTACAGTGTACGCGGGAATGGAATAGTCTCACGTACATGGTCAAGACCACAGATCCATGCTACAGTACGCTCAAGTCCAAGTCCAAAACCAGAGTGAGGTACTGATCCGTAAGTACGCAGATCCATGTACCATTTGTAAGAGTCCATTGACAAGTTATGCTCTTTATAACGCTCTTCAAGCAGTGCAGGATCATCGATCCGCTGAGAACCACCAATAATCTCACCGTAGCCTTCTGGAGCGATCATATCCGCACACAGCACGACTTCCGGACGACTTGGATCTGGCTTCATGTAGAACGCTTTGAAAGAAGCAGGGTAATGAGTGATAAATACAGGTTTATCGTATGCTTCTGCGATTGCTGTTTCGTGAGGTGCACCGAAATCATCGCCCCAAGCGATATCTTCAAAGCCTTTATCGTTCAAGAACTTAATTGCATCGTCATAAGTAATACGTGGGAATGGGGCTTTAATATTCTCCAGTTTGGAAATATCGCGACCTACCGTTTCCAACTCTGCACGGCAATTCTTCAATACGGATTGCACTACGAAGCTAATGAACTCTTCCTGTACTTTCAAGCTTTCTTCGTGATCTGTAAAAGCCATTTCTGGCTCGATCATCCAGAACTCGATTAAGTGGCGGCGAGTCTTTGATTTCTCCGCACGGAAAGTGGGTCCAAAGGAATAGACACGGCCCAGGGCCATTGCCGCAGCTTCCATATACAACTGTCCGCTTTGTGTTAGATAGGCATCCTCATCGAAGTACTTCGTGTGGAACAAGTTAGTAGTTCCTTCTGCTGACGTTGGCGTCAGAATCGGAGGATCCACCTTTGTAAATCCACTCTCGTTGAAGAACTGTTGAATTGCACGAATAATTTCCGCGCGAATTACCAGAACAGCCCGTTGCTTCGAGGCACGTAGCCAGAGGTGACGGTGATCCATCAAGAAATCTACGCCATGCTCTTTCGGAGTAATTGGATAATTCTCTGTAAGATGCAGGACTTCAATTCCAGTTACAGTCATTTCAAAACCTGATTGACTGCGAGGTTCCTCGCGAATAATTCCGGTCACATACAAAGAACTTTCTTGTGTGAGGCTCTTAGCTGCATCCCATACCTCTTCAGGTACTTCAGATTTCACTACAACTCCCTGAATATAACCTGTACCATCACGAAGCTGCAGGAACTGAATTTTACCACTGGAGCGCTTGTTGTTTACCCAACAACCGATAACAACACTCTCTCCAACATGTTCATTCACGTTCTTAATTACACTCTTGTTAGCCATGCCTTCAATCTCTCCTCTAATTTAGCCGTTAATTCCTTGCACAATACGGTGTGTATCACGTGCAATGACAAGTTCTTCGTTTGTCGGAACTACTAGCACTTGTACCTTAGAATCTACCGTAGAGATACGACGTGGATCGCCGGAACGAACTTTGTTAGCTTCAGCATCCAACTCAATACCCAAGAAAGTAAGGTTATTTAGCAGTTTCTCACGAAGCAATGAAGCATTTTCACCAACACCGGCAGTAAATATGATCGCATCTACACCGTTCATCGCAGCCGTATATGAACCGATATACTTGCGCAAGCGGTACTCATACATTTCAAAAGCTAGCGTGGAATTAGGCTCACCTTTTTCCATACCATCAATAATATCACGCATGTCACTGCTTACGCCCGAAATGGCTAAGAGACCACTATGTTTATTCAACATGGAGTTCACTTCACCTACGGACAATTCTTCCTTGTTCATCACGTAAGGGACAATTGCTGGGTCAAGATCACCACTACGAGTACCCATCATCAAACCTTCCAGAGGGGTCATACCCATGGAAGTATCCACGGACACTCCACCTTGAACTGCAGTTACACTACCGCCGTTACCAATATGACAAGTAATGATCTTCAGATCTTCCAGCGGACGCTCCAAGTACTCCGCAGCAGCCTTGCTTACGAAGTCGTGTGATGTACCGTGTGCGCCATAACGACGAACTTTATATTTATTGTACAGTACTCTAGGAATAGCGTACATATAAGCTTTTTCAGGCATAGTTTGGTGGAATGCAGTATCGAATACAACAACCTGCGGTACACCCGGCATATTTACTTCAGAAGCCGTAATCCCCATCATTGCTGCCGGGTTATGCAGTGGTGCAAGGTCAAACAATTGACGAATTTTCGTTTTTGCGTCAGCATCCACAAGAGCGGAGGCCTTGAAGAACTCACCACCATGCACTACACGGTGACCTACAGCATCAATTTCTTTAATGGATTCAATAACACCATGCTCTTTGTCTGTAAGACAGGCAATGACTTTACGGATTGCAGTATTATGTTCCAGAATTTCGCTTACTTCTGTCACTTCCGCTTTGCCAGTCGGTTTATGATTCAGAATGGAGGAATCCATTCCAATACGTTCAACCAGACCTTTAGCCAAAACCGATTCATCAGTCATGTTATACAGCTGATATTTCAATGAAGAACTACCTGAGTTAATAACTAGAATATTCATACACGGTCACCATCCTTGTCGTACTTGAAGAAGCCTTCTCCTGATTTCATACCCAGTTGTCCTGCACGTACCATCTTTTTAAGAATAGTAGAAGGACGGTATTTCAGTTCTCCGTATTCACGGAACATATTTTCGAGTGCAGCAAGTACCGAATCCAGGCCGAATCTGTCAGCCATTTCAAGCGGTCCATATTGGAATTGATAACCAATACGCATAGCATCGTCAATATCCTGTGCAGAGGCAACGCCTTCTTGCAGCACATGCATAGCTTCATTGATGAACAAGCAAATGAGGCGTGATGTTACAAATCCTGGGGATTCATAAATCATTACACCTTTTTTCTCAACAATCTCATCAACAAAGGCTTTTGTATCTTCAAAAGTAGCATCTGAGGTTTTCAGACCGCGTACAATTTCAACAAGATCTACTTTAGCTACAGGATATATGAAATGCATACCGATAACGCGTTCCGGATACATTGTAGAACTTGCAAGTTCAGTCAAGCTAAGTGTTGACGTATTGCTGGCAAGAATAATGTGGTTTGGACATACTTGATCCAGTTGATTCAAAATCTTTTTCTTTTCTTCCAAATCCTCAACGATTGTTTCGATAACCATGTCACAAGAGCTAAGCTCCGCGAAATGTGTCACTTTTTGAATGCGGCTAAGAATCAACTTCTTCTCAGCTTGAGTGATCGCCCATTTCTCCAGTTGCTTATCTAGACTTGTCTCGATCATTTCGTAAGAGTAGTCCAGTTTCTCTGCGGTTTTCTCCACCAGCAATACATCCAGGCCTTTGGCTGCTAACATTTCAGCAATACCTTGTCCCATTGTGCCACCGCCGATGACACCTATTTTTTTGAAATTCATAAAAAAGTCTCCATCCTTTCAGGTATCTATACTTTTGTATTGTACCTTGTCTGTCGCAAAAATTTATAAAGCCCGACATATAATGATATCTTAGCATGCCTGAAAAGTAAAAAAAAATAACCAGCATAAATATTTATGCTGGTAAAAGGACGCTGTCACGAAATTGACATCGAAATTGCTCTCCAGAGAGTACTTCTTCCTTCATTAAAATGTCAAGAGAGTAATCAAATACATTTCGTTGCTTTTCAAGGTGCTCATGAGTACGAACCATCAATTCATCCAATATCTTACTATTTTCCTTCATAAGCTCTTCAGTGGTAACCATTTCCAGCTTGGCGATACCCAGCGAAGTTAAACCTGACTTCATCATCGTTTCCACAATATTCAGCGCCTGATCAAAGTCACCCCGCGAACCTGTGCTTCGTCCGCCATAATACATCTCTTCAGCCGCCGCTCCACCAAGTGCAATCATAATCTGATCTTCCAAATAATCTTTGGTGTACAAATACTGCTCTTGCTGAGGATTATGCCGAACATAACCAAGGGCTTGCCCACGTGGAGTCAATGTAACCTGACTGACGCTTCCGGGACGCAGGAGCTCTGCCATAATGGCATGTCCCAATTCATGAATGGCGACCCGCTTTTTCTCTTCGTGATTGGTTTCTCGATCCGTTTTTTCACCCATCATTACCTTGTCAATTGCCATCGACAGATGCCGCTGCTCAACTTTCGTCAAGTCCTCACGCATCATATAAATCGCAGCCTCATTCATGACACTTTCAAGCTGAGCACCGGAAAAGCCATAGGCTTCTTCTGCGATTTTATCGAGACTCACTTCTTCATGAAGAGGTTTATTCTTAGCATGCAATTCCAGAATCGATTTGCGGCCCTTCTTGTCAGGCATGTCCACTTGAATATGACGATCAAACCGTCCAGGACGTAGCAATGCCGAATCCAGCATCTCTTTGCGGTTCGTTGCAGCTACCAACAGAATACGCGGTGTCTCATTATTATAAATACCATCCATTTCAGTCAGCAGCTGATTTAAGGTCTGATCATATTCACGCTGCTGCCCACCTTCACGCTTACCGCCAATTACATCAATTTCGTCTATGAAAATAATAGCGCTTTGCTTGTTCTCTTTAGCGGCACGGGTACGTGCATCCTTAAACAAATCACGAATACGGCCAGCACCGACACCCACATACATTTCCACAAATTCACTGCCTGATGCAGCTACGAATACTGAGTTTGTATAATGGGCTGCCGCTCTAGCCATAAGGGTCTTACCTGTTCCTGGAGGGCCTGTAAGCAGAATCCCTTTCAAAGGACGAATCCCAAATTTACTGATTTCCTCATGCCGGATCAAGAAATCGAGTGCTTCACGGAGCTCCTGCTTTGCATTGTCTTGCCCACCAATTTCTTCAAAAGTGAGTTTTGAAGGTCCTTCCTTCTTGCGTTTCTTTCCAGCACCGGCGTTCACCGTAAGCCCGCCACGTAAATGAGCAATGATAAGTAGTGCAGTAAGCATCCCAGCTGCTATAACTATAGGGAATATATTAATACCTAAAAAAGCCATGAAAATAAACAGTACAGGAATAAATCCGATTAAAATTTCTTTAAGGTATTTAGGCATTATTCCATACCCCCAAGGTCGCAGGTTTGCGTGGTAAAATTATAAATTTGCTTTCTTTCCCGTTGCTCAAGCTTACATACACGTTTGTGTCGTCGATTTCAGTTGTTGCTATCACATCTTTATAGTCGGTATTCTGCTCTTTCAATCTATCAAGTTCAGCAGGTATAAGAGTATATTTACGGCTCTCCATCGCTTCAGCTACAGAGAACAACGCTTTATCCCAGTAATTATCCAATAATTCACTGGAGTTTTGCTCCACATCCAGTTTAAGTTTACGTCCCTCAATCACTGATTTTCCTTCTTTGGAAACATACGATACCAGATCACGTAAATTCGTGCCCGGCTGTAATTCAAGTTTCAAAGTGACCTCATCACGGTTAATACTAATATGTGAAGTATTCACTCCTTCATAGCCTGACACTATCTTTTGGAGTGGTTCCTGTAAAGCAAACTGACGATATAAAAAGAATCCTCCGAATAATAGCGTAGCGGACAGTAGAGACGTTATCAGTACAGGTACAAGACGTAATTTCAAGAAACGTCCTCCTCTCAAAGATGACAAAACGATAAACAGGATGATCCAAAATCACAGCCGTTAATGCTCATCAGAGCCTAACGTTCTACTACTACTCTTCTAATTACAAACAGTAGTATATCACAGGTGTATATACGAAAATGATAAAAAGTGTGAATATATTTAAAATTTTATTTTTAAAATATTTCCATTTCATCAAAAATATTGATTTATTTCGACAAAAACAGGCCTTTATCTCTAATTAACAGGCCTATTTTCGTATGCGGCTTTGACGACAATATATAAAAACTACTCTTATAGTATATCACATTACGTATACTTTTAGTGTATCAATCTAATATTTTATATAAAAACAAGCGAACCATAAATAGTCCGCTTGTTTCTCCTAAAGTAATTTTGTTTAACTTAGCGGCTAGGTAAACTGTATCCTTCACCCATTCGAGCCCCATCTGAGAACCGATAAAATTGATAATAATACCGACCGCTTTGTTTATAAAAAAGCTGCCAAGCATACTCTCCGTTATACACCCCCGGTAACAACCGTTCAATGCTAATATCCGGGAGATCGGCTTTTATAAGACTACGCATTTTTTCTTCAGAGGTCCCTTTACTTAGTTCCTCGGCGAATACTGCGTCGGCGCCTTCGGCAAACTTCCCATCTACAGTAAAGCGTACCCAAACCATCAACTCGGTCCCGGATTCATTCTTCCCTGTTAAGACCCAGTAGACTGCATTTTCATCCCACACGGATTTCTGTGCTTTAGTTACCTCTGTTAGACCCGCGCTGGTTTTGGCGACATCCTTAGCGATATCTCGCTCGTTCCATTGATCTTTCATAATATAAGCATAGAACTGGATGAGTCCGAACAGAAGGAGCAGAATCAGAACTGACCCCAGGAGGATCCATTTTTTCCTTTTCTTCAAGGTACAGCTCCCTTTCTAGTAATATATCTTTTTTGATTATATAACACACCCGTGTGTTTATCCAAAGTTTCATATCTCGTTCAATGATCTAATGATCAGAAACACAAAAGGCTGTAACTTTGCAATAGCAGAAAGTCACAGCCTTTCAGTTATTTGTTATGATCTTAGACTATCGTTTAAGCAGTCCATCAAAGGCTTCTTGCGCCTTACGACGGATGGCTTCCTCATCTAGCGTTACACATTGTCCATGTTTAACAACCTGTTTACCATTCACCCATACATGCTCAACATCCTTGGCACTGGCAGAATAAACAGCGTGAGACAACAGATCTGTGTGTGGGAGCAAATGCGGCTGGTCTATATCAATAGCAATAAAGTCAGCTTTCATACCTACAGCGAGTCTACCCACATCATTTAAAAAGATAGACTTCGCGCCATACTCCGTAGCCATACGTAGAGCTTCCGGAGCCGGAACAGCCGTAGGATCACCACTTACACCTTTATGGATGAGTGCTGCAAGACGCATTTCTTCAAACATATCCAAATTATTATTACTTGCCGCTCCATCTGTACCCAGTGACACCTTCACTCCGGCCTTTAGAAGATCCGTAACTCGAGCAACTCCACTAGCCAGCTTAAGATTGCTTCCAGGGTTATGGGATACACCTACATCATGACGAGCCAGTATCTCGATCTCTTCATCATTCAAATGAACACCATGAGCGATTATAGACGGACGTGTGAACATTCCAAGCTTCTCTAAATGCGCTACTGGCCGCAGTCCGTAATCCACCACATTCTGCTCCACTTCGCGTTTCGTTTCGGACATATGGGTATGCATCGGTAAATTCAAATCATGAGCCGCCTGCACAAACTTAACAAAGAAGTCTGGTGGGCATGTATATGGGGCATGTGGCGAGATCATTGTCGTAATTCTACCTTCAGCCTTACCATGCCAGTTACGCGCAAAAGAAACCGCTTCCGCAAGCTTCTGATTTTGTACTTCTTCTGGACATAGACCGATTACGCCTCTCATTAGTACGGAACGAATACCTGATAATTCGACGACCTCCGCTACTCGGTCCATATGATCATACATATCCAGGAAGGTTGTAGTGCCACCTTTCAGCATTTCAAGTACAGACAAGGAGGTTCCCCAGTATACATCTTCTCCGGTGAACTTCTCTTCCATCGGCCACATCTTCTCCTGAAGCCACACCTGAAGCGCTAAGTCATCTCCATAACCACGAAGCAATGACATTGCGGCATGGCCATGCGTGTTTACCAGACCTGGCATAAACAACAGACGACTGCCATCAACAACTTGCACATCGTCTTCTATTAAAGGCTCTTCTTTTCCTATGTAAGTGATCAAATCATCTTCAATAGTCATATATCCACTAAGAACCGGCTCATCCGTTCCCGGAGTAAGAAAACGCCCGCCCTTGATAATCGTTTTATTGCTCTTCATTTCTGCTTTCTTCCTTTCCATCCTTCAAATAATAAGCAAGGCTTTGCAAATCTGTTGTAAAATCAGCAGCATGAACCCGGATATTCGATGGTGTTTTTAGAATCACTGGTGCAAAATTTAAAATCGCCTCAATGCCAGACTCAATGAGAATATCCGCTACATTCTGCGCTTCTGAATCAGGTACTGTAATTATCCCAATTCGAATACCTTGCTCACGAACCGTCTGACCAAGCTCCTCCATCGGTTGAACGGTAAGTGAGTTGATTTTCCGCCCTACCTTAGGCGCATAGGAATCAAATATAGCGGTAATCTTCATAGTATCTTTCAAATAAGCATTATAATTAGATAATGCATGTCCAAGGTTACCGGCACCCACTAAAGCCACATTCAGTTGTTGATCCAGCTTCAGAATATGACGGATTTTCTCAATAAGATAAGTTACGTCATACCCGATACCTTTTCTGCCGAAATCTCCAAAATAAGCTAAATCTTTGCGAATTTGAGCGGGATTCAAATCAAGTTTCTGTCCTAGCTCTTGAGAGGAAACGGTTAATATTTCACGTTTCTGTAGATCATTTAGGAAACGTAAGTACACAGGAAGTCTGCGAACAACGGCTTCTGATATTTTTTCCGATTTCATAATTTACCTCCTAATGTAAGTAATATTCTTTACTAACCTTATACTAATTCGTGTACCTCGTCTCAATGAAGAGCGGTATTCTTATACCGCCCTTCATTGTAGAGTGATTAATATGATCGATGACGTTCTTTTTAAGAAACGCCTCCGTCTTCCAACCACTCCGCTATACGAGGAACCATTTGATCCGTAAGCATATGCTCCATTTTTGGGCCAGGCAACGAATAGAGGAAATATTTCCCATAGTGAGATTCGATCACCCTGGTGTCATACACAATAACAATACCCCGATCTTGCGCTGTCCGCACCAGCCTTCCAAATCCTTGCTTAAAGCGAATAACCGCCTGAGGAACAGACAACTTCATGAACGGATTCTTTTTCTGGGCTTGTAATAACTCAGACTTCGCTTCCGCTAGGGGATGGTTTGGCGGTTGAAACGGGAGCCTCACGATGGCCAAGCATGTTAATGCTTCACCCGGAATATCAACACCCTCCCAAAAACTGCTTGTTCCTAACAGTACAGAGGCTGCACTGTCCTGAAAACGGCGGATCAGCTTGCTACGGCTGCCCCCCTCCACGCCTTGACCCAGCACCGTGATCTCTTGTGAGGCTAGAGCCTCTTTCAAAGGATCGTAAACCTGGCGTAGCATCTTGTAAGAAGTAAACAGGACAAGCATCCGCCCGCGTGTTGTAGTCGCTGCTTCTGCTAGTGATTGTACGAGTGTATCAACAAATCGGGCATCGCCCACACTGCCCTTCACACTAGGGAAATCCCGTGGAATAACTAACAGCGCCTGCTCCCGATACTTAAAAGGAGAAGGCAGGAGTGATGTCATCAGACGCCCCTCTTCCGCAGCTTCATTAAGTCCGAGATTATCAATCATAAACTGGAACGATTTATCAACAGAGAGTGTCGCCGAAGTTAGCACGATACTTTTCTTCTTGTCGAAAAACAGCTCCTTAAGCTGAGTACTGACATCAACAGGAACGGCATACAGCTGTAGCGATTTACTGCGATAATTTCCATTCGCCTCCAGCCAATATACTACATTCTCATCGTTTAATCCCATAAAAAACCGTACTTGCTCACGTATTGAAGCTAAATCCTTAAATAAGCCGCTAATATCGGTAACTAGACTATCTGAGGAAGATTGACCTTCTTGATCTCGCATTTCATTAAGCATTTTATCACCTTTACGGATAATTTCGCTTAATGTCAGATTCATAGTATTCTCTAAAGCAACCAATTCATCCCAATCTTTCGGTTTACGGGTAGGAAGTAGCCGCATGACTAACTGGCCAGCTTCTCCCGCTGCTGCATCGCTGCGTTCCGGCAAGAGGCTGAATAGTTTATCACTAAGCAGATCCCAGGTTTCTTTTATGGTAAGCAGGTCCGGATAGATTCTATCGATCACTCCGCTCCATTCAGAAGCTTCCTCACTGCCTGATGACTGAAGCATTTGGCGAAGCGTAGGAAGTTGGCCATTTCGACTATCCTTATAAAGACGCGATAGTGTATGTGCCACCGTGAAATGCTTCATATGCATGCCTAAATGCTTGCCAGCCACGTCCTCCAGATGATGGGCCTCATCAATTACAAGATGTTCATAAGCCGGAAGTAGCTGGTGCCCAGCCTTAACATCTGCGAAAAGCTTAGAGTGGTTCGTAATGACTACGTCTGCAATACCAGCTTCATGCTTTGCCCGATGGTAATAACACTTACGGAACCAAGGACAGGAGCGCCCCAGACAAGAATCGGTATCGCTAGCCACCGTCTCCCAGAAATCTCCTCCACGACCGCTTAAGTTGAGCTCTTCGTCATCTCCTGATTCGCTTTGCGTCAGCCAAACGATCATCTGAGCCGCAGTAAGCGCATCTTCCCTCGGACTGACAAAGTCTTTTTTATTAATTTTATGTTCGAACTTACGAAGACACAAATAATGCCCTCTGCCCTTAAAAATTGCAGCTTTAAATGGAAATGGAACTACCTGTGTTAATAAAGGAATATCCCGCTCACGCAATTGATCCTGCAGATTAATAGTATGAGTGCTGACCATAACTTTTTCATTCGTGCGAACGCTTTGGTATATGGCAGGCAACAAATAACCAAGTGATTTGCCGGTTCCTGTCCCTGCTTCGATCAATAGATGTTTGTCTTCGGCAAGTGCCGTCATCACCTCATTGATCATAATATCCTGAGCTTCTCGGCTTTCATACTGCGGCAAAGTTTCTTTAAGTCGTTTCGTTACTTCATCCATATAATCTGTAAAAGATAAATTCTGTAGCGGATTCTCAGCATGCTCGTCTCGAGGTGGAGCTAATTCGTTCCAGTCTCCTACAGCAAGCGCTAATTGACGATAAAAAGTCAGATCACCTTCGGGCTGAAGCGTCTCCGCTTCCCGTTCACGCAGCAGACCATCGAAATACCAACCAAGATCACTATCCTCTTCCGTAAACAGCTCACAGAGTCTCTGGATCGTCAGCAAAGGCAAATCGTAGAGCTCCTCCAGACATTTCAGCAATACAAGAGCAGTTGCGAGTGCATCACTGTCTGCCTGATGCGGACGCTCATGCGTCACACCAAAATGTGCACTAACTGATCCTAGTTGATAGGATGTGAGGGAAGGAAAGCAGATTTTCAGAAAATCAATCGTATCTAAAATCCGTCCTTGAAATGGTAAATACCCACATCGGTCTAAAGCATTTTGCAAAAAATGGAAGTCGAATGCGACATTATGCCCTACAAGCACAACATCATCCAAGAGTGGAACAAGCTCCATCATCATCTCATCCAGCTCAGGTGCATCCTTTACATCATCGTCGGTAATCCCCGTTAGACCAGTTATAAAAGGAGGTATCGGCGTTCCGGGCTTGACGTAGGAACCATATACCCGGGAGATGGACCGGTCTTCTTCTATAATTGCAAGGCCAACCTGGATGATTTCACCCACGGATTGGGTTCCCGTTGTTTCAAAATCAAGCACGGCAAATTTCATTATAATTCTATTCCCTTTCAATTGAGACTCTTAATCAGCATAACAGAAGTTGCGAAAAAAGGCGATGCACACCACTGGTTCAGGGGATGCATCGCTTGAATGAAAATGCGGAATAATAAACCGTAAACGTAATAATTTACAATAATGAAACAAGCTGATTTCCGAAATGAAGCTTACCTCCTCTGCGGCGGCAAACCTCCAAATTCACAGTCGGTTCAGGAAGAGCCGGGTCAAGTTGCAAAGAAAGGCCAAACAGCTCCTGCGCTTCATTGAAACGTTCCTGTGAGGCCCGGATACAGCCTAAAGCATTATACACCATGGCTTTGAGCTTGGTTTCCCTTATCAAACCGAGCATATGGTTCAGATGACTCCAAGCAGCCTCCCCTTCCCCTTCTTGCAGGTAAGAGATGGCTAAATATAATCGAGCAGCCAGGCTATCCGGATATTGCACAATAACTTCCTTAAACTGCTCAATACATTTTCCATACATCAAGAGCTTATAATACCCCTGACCTCTGACAAAAGTATCCATGCACAGCTCGGGTGCTTCCTGCTCTGGCACTTCCTCTTCGACCACAGTCGTAAAATCTACACTTTCACGAAAGTGGCTTAGCTTCTCTGCAAAGGCCAGCCATTCATCCATGACTTTATCGCTAAGTCGATGCAGCATATTATAATTGCATAAAAGCTCATTCCGGCGGGCACCCTCCGCTGTAGGGTAATCTGTAACGATCTCCTGAAGCACCTTGTTCATTTCAGCAAACATATGTTGAAACATGGGCTATCCCCCCTTACTGAAGATGAAATCAGTTCAGCTTGCCTGACTTCATTTTCTGCGAGATCGGGGTCTTTCATCCCTGCCATTCATTACATGGCGTAAGTCCATCCTTTAAGCGATTGTAGCATGCAGTTCGTGATCGGCCAGCTTCACGGGTTTGTTGTTCTCATCCACGAATACCACTGTTGGCTTATGCGACTCCAATTCTTCTGAGGACAGCATCGCATACGAAATGATAATTACTGTATCTCCCGGCTGAACCAGACGAGCAGCTGCACCATTCAGACAGATCACACCACTGCCGCGAGGCCCAGGAATAACATAAGTTTCTAACCGGGAACCATTATTGTTATCGACGATCTGCACTTTTTCATTCTCAAGAATATCTGCCGCTTCCATTAAGTTTTCATCAATGGTAATACTTCCTACATAATTCAAATTCGCTTCTGTCACCGTCGCGCGGTGAATTTTGGACTTCATCATATGTCTAAACAAGAGCGGCAACCTCCTTTGGAATAAATACATTATTGTCAATTAAGCGCGTTCTGCCAAACTTCACGGCAAGCGCTATAATCATTTCCCCATCTACATCCGTTAATACAACTTCGTTCCGCAAGCCTTCCAGATTAGGAAAGGTCAGGATTTCCGCATAATCAATAACCGCCAAAGGTGAGCAAGAAATAACGGATGTCAACAAATCCCGAACTTCAGCTATAGTTCTTACCTTTCCTTCTTCGATGGCCTCACGCGCTTCACGCAGGGAACGAGATAACACCAGAGCCTGGCTACGTTCCTCCGGAGATAGGAATACGTTACGTGAGCTAAGTGCAAGTCCATCTCCTTCACGAACGATAGGGCAAGGAACAATTTCAACATTCATATTTAGATCAGACACCATTCGGCGGAGCACTGCTACTTGCTGAGCATCCTTTAGTCCGAAGAAGGCATAATCAGGCTGTACAATATTGAATAGTTTATTAACGACTGTCGTTACTCCATTAAAATGTCCTGGACGTGATGCCCCACAGAGTCGAGTGGTAAGCTCAGATACCGAGACTGTAGTCCGGGTAGGCTGCGGATACATTTCTTCCACACTGGGGATAAATACAATATCGACTCCTTCGCGTTCCGCAAGCTCCAAATCACGCTCTTCATCGCGCGGATAGGAATCATAATCCTCATTCGGTCCGAACTGCAGCGGGTTCACAAATATGCTCATAACGACCGTGTTGCTCATTTCGCCTGCCCGCCGAAGCAGACTGGCATGTCCTTCATGCAGGTATCCCATCGTTGGAACAAACCCAATTGGAGTGTGCCCACCTTGTCTCATATATTCCAAAGCTTCGCGCAGTTGCTTAATGCTTCTGACGACTCTCATCTTATTCCCCATCCTTTCCGGCACCGCCGTATAAAGATTCCAGAACGGTTTCATCCGCTTTAAAAACATGACCTTCATCTGGGTACGAGCGATCCTTCACTTCTTTCACATATTGACTGATACCCTCACGAATCAGACTACCCACATCCGCGTAAGTTTTGACAAAACGTTTCTCACGGTAGGGTGAGGCATAACGCAACAAATCATGGAAAACCAATACCTGTCCATCACAATAACGACCTGCACCAATCCCAATGGTCGGTATGCTCAGTGCCTCAGAAATCGCTTGTGCTACTTCTTCAGTCACTAGTTCCAGTACCACTGCAAAAGCACCGGCGGCTTCAAGCGCTTTAGCCTCATCCATCAGACGTTTTGCATCTTTGGCATCCTTACCTTGAATACGGTAGCCACCAATCATATTGACCGATTGTGGTGTAAGCCCAATATGTCCGAGCACAGGAACGCCTGCAGCTACAACCGCAGTGACTGTCTCACAAATTTCGAGACCACCTTCCATTTTGACGGCATGAGCCCGCCCTTCCTGCATTAGTCTGCGCACACCACGCAGAGTTTCATCTATACTTCCGTGATAGGTCATAAATGGCATATCTGCCACAATGAACGTATTCTGTGCACCCCGGGTTACTGAACGAGTGTGATAAACCATATCGTCAATTGTAACAGGTAAAGTTGTATCATATCCAAGTACCACGTTTCCTAAGGAGTCACCCACCAGGATAAGGTCGATACCGGCTTCTTCAGCAAGTAATGCCGACGGGTAATCATAAGCGGTCAACATACTTAACCGCACCCCATCTGCTTTCATTTTTTTCATTTTCACAATATTAAGTGCTTGTTTGTTTGCCATTTCTCTCTTCGTCCTCCTTTTTGAAATTACATCCCCGTAAAAATCGCAACAAAAAAACCCTTTAGCAATAATTTGCTAAAAAGGTCCGAAGGGCAAAAAAGAGTCACTCGCGATCGTCCCTTCTGTCTCGGTCCTTACGGCTCAGAGCAGAATCCAACGTAACCGTCTAACGCAGTTATGAAGGTGATTCCAATAATAAAACCATTATAAGTTCATCAAATCAAGAGTACAGTTCGCAAAACGATACCGCCTCTGCCCCATAGTATAACAAAAAGGACACGGAAATACACGAAAAAAATATGACAGGGGATGACACCCTGCCATATTGAAAAGACTCACAAAGGATTTATAAAAGCTCGATTTCACCTGAGCACACGCTAGAAATCTCTCCAGAACTATTTTTAAGTAGTAGTCCACCTAATTCATCCAGACCTACTACAACTCCTTCAGAGCGTCCCTGAGGGCTATTCAGAGCGATTTGGCGCCCCAAAGTAACTGACATCGACTCCCACAGCTCTTTGATAGGTTTAAACCCTTGATTCATGTATAGAATGTAATGCCTCTCCAGCTCATCCATTACAGCTCTTACCAGCTCGGAACGGTCAACAGGGACACCGCCCCGCTGAATTCGCAGGGAGGTCGCTACTTCTTTCAGATGATCAGGATAATCGTTTTCAGTCATGTTCGCAGAAATTCCAATCCCGGCGATGCAATAATGAAGCTCTCCTTCTCTTAGAGAAGACTCAAGTAAAATCCCGCATATCTTACGATCGCCCGCAAGCAGATCATTCGGCCATTTAATCCCGGCATCTACTCCGGTTACCTGGCGAATAGCCTTACAAACAGCAACTCCAGCAAGCAGTGTTAACTGAGGGGTCTGTAACAGGGGTAAATTCGGCCGCAGTACTATACTCATCCAAATCCCTTTGCCACGCGGTGAGTACCATTTCCTACCTATTCTGCCTCTACCTCCGGTTTGTTCTTCAGCGATTACGGTTGTTCCCTCTGGCGCACCGCTTTCTGCCAATCGTTTGGCTTCCTCCTGAGTAGATGCGACAGACTCCAGGAGCTGAACGCTGTCTATCCAATTCGAATCAGAAGCTTCCTGCTTCAATTCGGTTAGAGACAATGCCTTATCATAGCTCATGTCCATCCATCCTTTTTGCTTCAAGCAATAATTCTCGTTTATTGTTTAACAGATCACCCGCAGCAGTCGCTTGCAGCAGAGCACTAAGCATATTACCCAGCCAAGGCCCCGGACGTTTCTCAAGCGCTTCCGCCAACTCATTCCCTGTAACAGCAAGCTCTGAGAGGCTCTGCAGCGGCATTTGTGCGATCCACTCTCTTGCAGCTTGTAAATAGATCAGACCATTTACAAGATCTGGCGCCGCTGGAGTAGTGACAGCGCGCGAGTCTTTCGAGCCCGCTGGCAAGCTGCTCGCAGCGGGAAGGGCTGCTGCTGGCAAGATCGCCAGCAGCGAGAGCCAACCTTCGGCGGCTTCTACGCCGAAGGTCAGCACGGCGGCGATCCAGCGCCGCCGCAGTAGATCCGTGCCGCCCACTTCCCCCGGCGGCACTGCCTCAAGGGCAGCGGTCCAAGCTTCGCGGACCCGCAGCACCCGGACGACGCTTACGCGCGTCGTCCCAGAGAACGTCCATGCCCGCAGCAGCTCATCGGCCTCCTGGGCCGACTGCTTCAGGGCATGGAGGAGAAGCGCCCACCGCAGG
>NZ_NFUX01000075.1:0-34898 GCF_002264385.1 Paenibacillus sp. VTT E-133280 | reverse complement strand
TGAGGTCCTTGAGGTCCTTGAGGTCCTTGAAGTCCCTGAGATCCCTGAGATCCTGGTGCTCCCTGCGCTCCCGTCGCGCCTGTCGCTCCACCAGCAATTAATAAATAATCTGACGAACTACCTGGTGTTCCTTTGGGTCCAGCAACAGTAGCTATATAAGTGCTGCCATTAAAGGTTACTACTTGACCCGCTGGATAAGAAGGACTTTGTGCGGGATTGAAGACTACAATACCTTGCAGTCCTGCACCAGTAGATCCTTGAGGACCCTGGAGTCCTTGAGGACCTTGGAGTCCCTGAGGACCCTGTGGCCCCGTCGCACCCTTAATAGGTAAGCCAAGTGCTTGTGAAATAGAAGCCTGAATATGTCTGATTTGAATGACCAACTGATCTTTGCAATGAGCGTCAATCTTCGTAGCGAGAATAAAAGATAATAACTCGGCTAACAGCTGTTGAAGATTGGTGCCAACGCTTACGACTGAGAAGGGACTGACTTCAGTAGAAACAATGGTTATTTCTACTACAGAAAGAAGCTCCGTTCTAAAAGGGCTGCATATCTTAGCGTCATGCAAGAATTCCATGAGTTCTCTTAACACTCTTTGAAGATTCGTAATATGAAGTGTTGTGGGATTCGTAAGCGCGGGAGGTACCACTGCAGAGAGCTCAGTGACTATTTTTAATAGAGCGGCACACTCCCTTTTTCTAATAGGACTGCTTATTCTTCCTTGCTTGTTTAGGATAGCGTCACCTTTAAAGGGTCTATGATTATGTTCCGACATGTTACTGTATCTCCTCCTTGAGCTTCTCCTCTTCATTCCTTTAAAAATTGGGAACCTGCCCAATCAGCATATTCAGAGAAATGGAAGTTGTTACAGTAATCGCTCTGGAAGTCGATACACATGAACCTACATCAAAAAGGCAAGCCACTGCTAATACGGTAGCTGCCTTTTTGATAGAGTAGTTAATTAACATCGCTCTTCATAAGAGCGATTCTTTTATATTGAAGGGCAATTACGAGAAACGTTGGCGGAATTCCCGTGGAGTGGTTCCTTCAATACGGACGAAGCTGGAGCTGAAATAAGGTGCTTGATTGAAGCCAACCTCCTCGGCGATCCGGGCAATCGTGTAACTGGTCTGCATCAGCAATAGCTTACTCTGCTGAATTCGGTAGTGCAGCAGGTAATCCATAGGTGCACAGCCATATTCCTTTTTCATGCAACGAGCGATATATACAGGATGAAAGTTCAGGTTCTCCCCTAGCTGCTGTGCTGTGATACGCTCACGGAAATGACTGCGCAAATAGGAGGCAGCTTGCTCTGCACATATTTTGGAGGGAGAGGGACGCTCATGGCGCAGAGAGGCAGATAATTGCTGGAGAACCTCTTGAAATAGCAACTGCTGCTGAAATGGAGTATCGCTCAAATGGGAATTAGGCGCTAGTTGATTCAGCTGCGAGAGCAGTTCTTCCATCTTGGACGGTTGTAGCAGAGAGGTATATTGGGGCAGCTGTAAGGTAAAAGTGCGTATATTAAATTCGTCTGAATGAAGAGGATGCTCCACTCTGGTATGTTCTGTCTCTGGTGTTGAAGCTGTAGCCTCGGAAATATTCCAATCGCCCACTGTCTGAAAATGCAGCCAATAATAAGAGGTGTGTTCCTTGCAGCTGTCCGTACTGAAATGATGGCTATCTGGACGAAGAAGCAGTGCCTGACCTGCGCGTACCTGAAAGGTGAGACCTCCTTCATTCATATATAGGCAGCCCTGCTTGACTACAAGCAAGTCAAATACCTTAATATTGTGGCGGCTCATGTGGTAATGCCCTGGTGAGAAGGTGTGCAATCCACTTACGATATAATAGAGCATTGGCGGGACGGTGAAATTAATAATGTTCATGGAGAGATCTCCTTTTATGAGGTTGATATAATGAAATTATTGGTTTGAAATATGTACCATCACCAAAAGTATATCATCTATAATTTAGTCTGACCTAAAGAAGAAATATGCTGTATCTTAGGTCCAATATGCATGTTTGGTTTAAGGGGAGGTTTATTTAGTGAAAAAAGAAAGACAGGGCTTTGGACTATGGGTATTGGCTTGGCCTATATTTATAGAGGTGTTTCTTCAGACCCTGCTAGGTACGGTGGATACACTCATGGTCAGCCGTATTTCAGACGATGCAGTCGCCGTAGTCGGCATTTCTAATCAATTGTTCGGTGCGTTGACCACACTTTTTACCACCTTTGCGGGCGGGGCGGGGATCCTGATCGCGCAAAGAATGGGTTCAAAACGTTTCAGCGAAGCACGTACGATTGCAATTATGGGCGTATCGGTTAGTCTCATTCTTGGTATTGTCGTGAGTATCATCCTGTTCTTCTATGCGGGTCCAATAGCGGGGATTCTAAATATTTCGCCTGAGCTATTATCACTGTCCAATATTTATATCTCGTATGTCGGTGGCGGTCTATTTTTGGTGGGGATGATTGCTTCCCTGGGAACAGCGATTCGTAATACAGGGAACACCAGAGGTCCAATGTACACAGGGGTCATCATAAATGTCATTCACATTATTCTGAACTATACCTTTATATTCGGGATGTTCGGTCTGCCACAGCTAGGGCTTGCGGGAATCGCAATCTCAAGTATTATCAGTAGACTGGTCGGAGTGATCATGCTGTATACCATGTTTAGAGGTTCCTTCGAGATTAAGATTAGACTTAGGGATTTCCGTATATTCAACGGCAAGCTATTCAAGGAAATTATAAAGATTGCTTGGCCACTTGGAATTAATTCTTCCTGCTGGGTGTTCTCGCAGTTGATTGTCTATTCCTTTCTAGCCGCACTGGGTGCAGAAGCGTTAGCCGCACGGACTTATCTCAATACCTTAGAATCCTTTTGCTTCACGTTAGGTTATGCAATCGCTCTGGCTGGACAGATACAGATCGCGCATTTGTTCGGGGCAGGGAAGCTGAAGGAGGCTTATCGTAGTGCATATCGCACGCTGTATATCGGCTTGTCTATTGTATCAGCGAACATGTTACTGCTATTTCTTTTCGGCAGGAATCTACTAGGTTATTTCACTTCCGACCCGCGGATTATTGCGATTGGGATTTCTCTACTGGCTCTAAATCTCCTACTCCAGCCTTGCAAAATGCTGAACATGGGCATGGGTAATGCGCTGAACGCCATCGGTGATACCCGTTATACGATGTATACTTCTATCGTGTCTATGTCCATTATTGGAGTTGGTTGTTCCTATTGGTTTGGAATCAGCTTAGGCTGGGGGCTCACAGGGATCTACTGCTGTATGATTGCTGATGAGTTTGTGCGGGGGATGCTTGTTCTAATGCGCTGGAGAGGTAGGAAAGTTCTCCGTCAGGCGGATATTTTAAAAAACGAAGAGAATGCATCTATTCACAGAGGGAGTAAAAGAAGGACCTCCCTTAGCATTTAAGGAATGAATAGAATACAGAAAGCGATTTGCCTGTGGTTTTTTGGAGAAAGAGGTGATCTTATGAGTAGAACTTATTACTTTGAGATAACCTCTTTTTTCTGAGAATATATAGGATTAATTTATATTAAGTTTGATTCAAAGGGATAAATGAGTTAGCCTTTAGAGCATGGGTAGCTGTTTTAGGAATACATACTATTGAAGGGTTTGAGAAAAATGCCGTTAAAATGGAGAGGCTTGACGATCCTAGTACTGCTCTTAATGATGATATTAATATCGGGATGTTCTAATGGTACAGTTCACGTCACGGTGAATAAGAATAAAAGCGTAGATTTAGCAATGAATGTGAAATTGGATTCCCGAACAGAGGCATTGATCAGCGATAAAATGGAGAAGAGTCTGACAGATAAATTGAAGGAGGATGGGATTCAGCTAGAAAAACGACAAGAAGGTAAGTCTACAGTCTATGAAATCCAGAAAAATTACGCTTCATTTGAGGATATAGGTTCAACCTCTATGGGGTTGGATATTGTGGATCTACAGCTCGTTACTAAAAAGAATTTGTTATATACCACGTATGATGTTGAGGCACAGCCTCAATTTAATAGCTATATGGATACCATTATGGATAACATGGGAACATTGAGTTTATCGAAGCCGATTATTCGGGCGGTGCTGAAAAACTTGGCATTTGATTTTAAACTAACGTTGCCAATAGATCTAATTGGTGATAATAATGCAGCTGTTGATGAAGGCAGAACACTTAGTTGGAATGTTACGCTTGGGGATACAGAGCCAATCAAAATGCAGGTTTATGTGCCGAACGTATGGAATATTGTGATCGTGATAATCATCCTAGTAGTGGTGATCATTGCTGCAATTCTATTGTTCGTCAGAAAAAGAAAACACCGTAAAGTAAATCGTGCTTAAGTGAGTCGAGATACGTATTGATAGTGCCGGGAAGCCATGCTGCTTTACCGGCTTTCTTTACTTTATAGCAGGTGTAGAGTTATAATTAGTACCAAGTACTAATATCAGATACTAATTGAAGAGGTGATTGGAATGACAGGTGCAAAAATTACAGCTATCGGAACTTATGTCCCGGCAAAAAGATTGACGAATGCCGATCTTGAGCAGATGGTGGATACTAATAATGAGTGGATTGTTCAGCGGACTGGAATTCGTGAACGCAGAATTAGTCGAGAGGATGAATACACAAGTGATTTATGTGTAGCTGCAGTACAGGACCTAATGAAACGTTATGGAAAAAGCGTTCAGGATGTCGACATGGTCTTGGTAGCTACTAGTACACCTGATTTTTCCTTTCCCTCTGTAGCTTCTTTGATTCAAGACCGTTTAAATATTCCACAGACTGCTGGAGCTATAGATTTGAGCGCAGCCTGTGCGGGTTTTGTATATGGGCTTCATACGGCTCATAGCTATGTCGCTTCAGGGATGCACCGTAAGGTTCTAGTGATTGGTGCGGATACGATCTCCAAGATTACCGATTACACTGATCGAAGTACATGTATCCTTTTTGGTGATGGAGCTGGGGCAGTGCTTGTGGAGAGTGATAAGGAATCGACGGGATTTTTAGGCTTTCAGCTAGCTAGTGATGGCAGCGGGGGGCATCATGTGTATCGCACAGGTCTAGCCCATACGGTTAACAATATTGAACTGGTAGACACACAGATGCTGGTACAGAACGGGCGCGAGGTGTTTCGCTGGGCGGTTAGAACCGTCCCTCTTGGTATACAGCAGTTGCTTAAAAAAGCAGCAGTGGGTCTGGAACAAGTCGACTGGTTTATTCCACACAGCGCGAATATGCGGATGATTGAGCCGATTTGCGAGCGATTGAACTATCCGATGGAGCAAGTGCTGCATAGTCTTGTGAATTTTGGCAATACTTCTGCCGCTACAATTCCTTTAGCCCTTGATTTGGGGATACGTGATGGCAAAGTAAAGAATGGGCAAAAGATTCTAATGTATGGCTTTGGCGCGGGATTGACCCAGGCGGGTCAACTGGTAGAGCTGAACTTAGATGAGCGGGTAGGGGAGCCAACTTCATTGTGAGTTGTTCAGGTAAACATAAAATATAAAAGATTGTAAACATGCGACCGTTTCTCGGTATTTTTCCGAGGGATGGTCGTTTTTGTTTCGTTACTAAAAGTATTTTTGGGCATGTGTTATGCATGTATTTGGCTACTGTTATGATCATATTGGTCTGATAGTATGCAGATGTTATTCATTTGATAGGCGACTTTTGGGATTGAGTTAGGCGTTTTGACCCATATCACAGTCTTTGGATGCATCTTTTGAATTTTACAGATATTTAATGTTATGCAAATAATCCATACCTACAATATACACAGCAGACCCCAGGCTACCAAATAATAGTATGGGATGTACTTTGAATCGGATGAAGAAAGGAGGCGTTATCGAATATATCCGGGATAGGGTAGCTAGCTCTTCTGTCGATGGTGAGTTCTCATGTGATTCAAAACTATAAAATAATGCTTGGGAGAGATGATTTTGTTCAGAAAAGGTAGGAAATTTGTTGCATTATTACTGGCACTCACAGTGATTTGTTCCACAATGCCGAATATCACCCCTGTGTTTGCAGCTGAAGAATCTGAGATTCTATCTGTAGATCAACCAACGACTTCTGTACCGACCGGCCGATATGAAGAAGTACAGACGATCCACCTTACAACTGCAACGCAGGATGCTGACATTTACTATACACTCGACGGCACGCTTCCGGATGTTAATAGTTTAAAATATAACGCGCCGATCCCGATCTCCAAAACAACGAATTTGTCAGCCATTGCGATCAAAGATGGCGTGGCAAGTAAAGGAGCAACCTTCTCTTATATCATCAAGACCAAAGAAAAGCCCTTGCTCCAGTTTGTAGCGATGTCAGACGTACATGTAGGCTCACATGCTTCAGCGGATGCCCGTTATACCCAATTCTTTGATACGATAGGGTCGATTTTCCCGAACCCGGATGCAATACTCATCGTTGGCGATATGATTAATGATAATGGGAATGACAAGCCCAATGATCATGTGATGGTTCGAGAAATTTTTGAGCAAAATTTAGCTAGAAAGCAGTGGAATAACACCCAAATCCGGATGGCTATAGGCAACCACGATTCCACCGTTGCTAAAGTCAACGAACATTATCCTGCGGACTGGTTCACAAGCCAGCCGAATGGCTACTATGAATCTGAAATCGGTGGCTATCATTTCATATTTTTAAACGGGAACAATTATAACTCAGATACAGGTCAGCGTAATTGGCTAAAGGGTAGACTTGCAGAACTCACAGCTGATCCGAAAAATCAGAATACCCCCATCTTCGTGAATGTGCACCAGCCTATATCGAATACGGTAATGGATGGGCAACAGGCATCCAATCCTAATCTTTATACGGATCTCAAAGACTATCCTCAAGTGATTACCTTCTCAGGACATTCCCATCTGAATATTAGTGATGATCGCTCCATTTACCAGAAGGATTTCACTTCAGTTAACCTTGGCTCCATGTCTTACATTGAATCCGATCGAGGCTACTCCCAAGTGACTAAGAAGGGACTTGAAGGACGTTTTGAATTTCCTGTCAGTCAGGCCGACTTCGTTGAGGTATATGCGGATCGGGTTGAAGTGGATCGTATTGCGTTTAACGCAGATCCTGGAGATATCTACACAGACGGTAAATGGACGGCTGAGCCGCAGCCTCCATTCAACAGTGCGGGTACAGTTGCTGGAGAGAAGTGGGTCATTCAGCTAAAAGGCTCAACGAATGAAGCTATGAAGAGCAATTTCAAGTACACTACGGCTAACCGTAATAAGGTTGCTCCTGTATTCAATAGTGAACTCGACATAACGAATCAGGATACGGTACCTTTACTTTCCTTTAAGCAAGCGAAAGATGATCAATCTATGCATCATTATGAAATCAATGTCATCGATAAAAGGTCTGGAGTCAGCAGCAAATCTGTAAATGTATTCTCTGACTATTACTTTTCCCCGATTCCGAATGCAATGAATATTCCACTCGAAGGACTTGCTCCTCAAACTTCATACATTGTTCAAGTGACAGCTGTGGATGCCTACGGGAATCGCTCTGCAACGCTAGAGCAATCGTTCACAGCCGGCAATGAAGGACCTGAACTGACGCCAATTGACCCATCGACCATGTGGAAGGATCTAGTTGTCGATATGAAATTGGATGGTAACCTATCCGATGAAGCTAAAGACGTGACAGGGCTAGCAAGTCTAGCAGGCAATGTAACGTATGTCGATGGTAAAGCCAATAAAGCTGCGCTCATTGCAGCGGGTAATAGTAATTATATTGATTTGGGCAGGCGTGATGATTTGAAATTCGGAGCAGGAAGCTTCACCGTGTCTTTCTGGCACAAAGGCAATCTTTCCGGGGATCAGACTATCCTTTCCAATAAAAACTGGAATAGTGGCAGTAACCTAGGCTGGTATATTGGACCTGCCTCCACCAATGGTATGACCTTAAATATTAGTGATGGAACGAAAAGAGCGGATATTACAGCATCAAGTGTAGGAATGGAGTGGCATCTCTTTACCATTACAGCGGACAGAACAAACAACTTAGCAAAAGTTTATGTAGATGGGACGGAGAAGGCATCGGGGAGTATTGCCTCGCTTGGTACTCAAAGTGTAGATACAACCTTTAACACGCTGATTGGTGTGGATGGCAACAAAGGAAATGGCGGAGCAACGATTACCATAGATGATCTGAGAATTTGGAAGAGATCTCTCACAGCCGCGGAAAACAAAGCATTGTCGGATTCCTATAAGGGTGTTCAGCTTTTTACCTTTGAACAGCTCACTACATTAATTCATGACGCTGCATCCTTTCAACAGAACAGCGATAAAGTCAGTGGTGTATCTTACCCGAAAGACCAGCTGGGCGAGCTTGCAAGCCAACTTCAGAAAGCCAGACAACTGACGGCAAGTAATAGCCCAACCGAAATTGACCTTGCTTATGTCGGGCTTCAGTGGGTCTATAAAAAAATACAACAGGCAGCAATATATTCCTTTATTCCTAAGAACGCATTCACTATCGACTCCTTTAGTTCTTATGCGGACAATGAAAATGCCAATGCTGCGAACATCCTTGATAATGATACGGCTACGATTTGGCATTCCAAATGGCAGGAGCCTGTCGCTTCATTTCCACATTGGGTGATTATCGACATGAAGGGTAGTAAGAACTTAACTGGTATTGGGCGCACTAGCCGCTTAAGTCAGACGGCTCTGGAATTTCCAAAGGATTTTGAACTCTACGCCTCGGATCAATTATCGGATTTGACCGATCCGGTGTACCTGAGTAATCCGGCGAATAAAGCGAGCGGCACATTCCAGAAAACCTGGAAAGGCACGAGCTATCAAGATTTCAATAGGCTGGATAAAGCGATACAAGGCAGATATGTGAAATTTGTTGTCACGAGCACCTATAACCCAACCGCTTTATTCACCAGTATGAGTGAAATCGATTTTACCGGTAGCTCAGTATTCTCTGCGGACACACTTCTACAGATGTCCTTCGAGAATAATTTGGAGGATCAATCTGTAAATGCTATACCGGCAACACCGGTTAAAGATCCACAGTTCGTGAAAGGTCGCGTCGGACAAGCCTTGAGTATCGATTCCAAGAGTTCAGCGCTGCAATATGTTGATCTTGGCAAACCAACAAGTCTGCAATTCGGCAAGGACAAGAACTTCTCGTACGCATTTTGGGTTAAATCACCTTCTGTCTTAGGAGACCCTGCGATTCTATCCAATAAGAATTGGGATTCTGGTGCAAATGTAGGTTATGCCTTAGCGCTGAAGGGAAGTGCACTTCAATGGAACTTCAATACATCCGGCGAATCGCGTGCAGATGCCCAAATTCCAAATGTTGTAGATGGTACTTGGCATCATATAGCCATATCGCATGATCGTGCTTCAGGGCGAGTTGATTTTTATAAAGATGGTGTTCCTGTAAATGTGACCAAAGTTAATGGCTCGAACTATCAGGGGATCGCAAGTACCATGACGATTGCAGGTCGAAAGGGTACGCTGGATACAGGATTGTCAACCATGATCGGAAATGATGGTACAGGCAATTACAGCAATGCGCTGCAAGTACAGCTTGATGAGCTTCATATGTATGGAAGAGCATTAACCGCTCAGGAAGTTTCTAATATGTATAACAGTGCTCCGCCGCTTGCTTCCATTGAGGATTTCTCAGGTTCATTAAATCTGATCGGAGCTAAGCACACGATTCAAGGTACGCAATTCCGATATAACCTAGATCTGCGTACACCTGATATGACGACTAAAGTGGACAAAGCTGTCGTTGAGATAGCCTATGATCCAGCACAATTCGAATTTGTCAGCGCATCTCGCGCAACGAAGACAGACAATTCGACCCTTGGTATCGTTAGACTAGAACTGCCAGGGGGTAATGTCTATAACATCGAGAATCCGCTGGAGTATGCGAAATCCAGAATTTCGGAGCTTAAATTCAATACGCTTGGTGCTTCCGGCCAAGGTATCATCGAAGTAAAGCATGCAGATTTCTATACCGGATCAACAAAACTAACGATTAAGGCATTTGAATCGGTGCCTGCCGTTATTCAGATCCATGCCAAAGCTTCCGAAGATCTTAATGAAGATGGTTATGTTACGATAGGTGACCTTGCACTTGCGAAAGGCATTTCGGATAAAGAGTTAACAGATATTGCAGCCGAGGTCCAATACCAGCCCTATAAACGTGTAGTAGTTATCGGGATTGATGGTGGAGGCGTATCCGTCTCAAAAGATGCTCCTTATTGGGAGACACCTAGCTCCAAGAAAGAAAAGGTAGGCGATCGTCTGCAAATTCCAGCCATTCGCAATATTATCGAGCATGGAGCCATTAGCTATACGGCCAAAACCACGTTACCATCCAGCTCGTCTCCAAACTGGGGCTCGATGATTAATGGTGTCGGTTATGAGAAGCATGGTCTATATAATGACGATACCGCAGCCTACACGTACAGTGAATCATGGGACTACCCAACGGTATTCAAAAAAATAAGAGAGGCATTACCTGCTACGAAACAAACGGTGTTCTCTACATGGAGCAACATTGTGCAGGGGCATATTGAACCTTCTGTTGGTGTTGAAGGCTATTCCTTGGGGGATGAAGAGGATGTAGCGGCATTCACGCAATACGCAGCTAGCGGCAAAGCGAAAGATACCTCGTTAATTTTCTTCCAATTGGATGATATGGATGGGGCTGGCCACGGTGAAGGGTTCTATACGAAGGCGTACTATGAACAACTAAAGAAGACGGACAAGAATGTCCAGACTATTTATGATGCTTTAAAGAACAATGATTTGCTGGAAGACACGCTTATCCTCATGCTGCCTGACCATGGTGGGGGCAAAGAGAATGCAGACGGAACTTTGGGTATGGCAACAAGTCACGGGCAAGATGAGCCCCTTGCCACCACAATCTTCTTCGCAGCGAATGGTAGAACGGTAGCCACCGAAGCAGGAACGGAAAAATTATTGCAAGGTGGGAATACAAGAGACTTGGCTGCAACGGTGCTAACTGCACTTGGCTTGAATCCGGCCATTGGAGATTCTCATGTCATTGACGGTATGTTCATACCGCAGACCGAGCAGAAACAATCGGGTGCTGCAGATTTACAATTCACGAAAGTAGTGGATGCTGCTACACAACAGCTCAAAGGTTATGAAGTATCGATCAACAATGCTATTTCAGATGTGACAGCCATCGATTTGAACATAGACGCTAGTACTCTTAACTTCTCATCGATTGAACCGGCTCAACCAGGTGTTAAGATGGTTCGTAAAGAGACAGTTAATGGAGCGACAAGAATCATTCTAACGTCAACAAATGGCATTCAAGCAAATGCTCCTATTGTTAAGCTAGAAGTAACACCGCAAGAAAAGGCTACTGCTGTACAAATTACGCAAGCGATGATTGCAGATGCGAAAGGGCATGAAACGATGCCGAATTTGACCACTGCAACTAAAGAAGTACAGATCTCTCAGGCAACACTAGAAGATCTTCAGATAAACGGTCAATCGTTGATGGGCTTCACACCGGATCAAATGAATTATTCGGTTCGTGTACCTAATAATGTTTCGGTCGCAGAGGTTACTTATAAGGTGGCAGATCCTTTGCTAAGTGTTCATGTCATGGGTGGTAAATCTCTGCAAGTAGGCGAGAATCTTGTGGAAGTGCATGTTCAAGCTCCAGACGGCAGCTCGAATATGTATACGATTATCGTCATCCGTGAGTCAGAATCCTTACCTAACCAAATTCTGCTGTCCGATCTACGAATGAATGGGGAAACTCTGCCAGCTTTTGCACCTAGTACGTTGAACTATAACGTAACGGTTCCCTATAGTACGTCGGTAACGGATATTACCTATACGGCATACGATCCGACTAGCGTAGTTAAGATTACAGGTAGTGGAGATTTACATGTCGGCACTAATATGATCACCGTAACTGTGACAGCTCAAGATGGAACCAAACAGATTTACACAATTACTGTTATGCGCGAAAATGATACGTCGACAACACCACCAACGGGTGGGGGGAACCCAGGATCAAGCGTTACGCCGCCAGTGGTGGTGAAGCCGGAGCTGCCCGCAGGGGCGGTTGTTATCCCAGATGAACTCTTAACGAAGAGTGCTGAAGGAAACATCATCTTACAGCTTCAAGGAGATAAGAATCAAGTAATGATTCCGATCGATCAACTTGATCAGATCGGCAATAGGGATCTAGAGATACAAGTGAATGGGGTTCGTGCCATTATGTCCTCCAAAGTATTGAACGAGCTTCGTAAGCTTCTGCCATCAACTGCGAAGACAGCAACAATACTTTTGAAGATGGAAGCTATTCAATCAAATCAACTAACAATAACTCCACCGTATTCACGGGTTGGTGACATCATGGACTTCTCATTAATCATGTCAGATGAGTCTGGTAATAAATATTCACTGAAACAATTCCCTATACCCGTGAAGATAACACTACCGATTCTGAATGGAACCAATCCAGCTCTAGCTGGTATTTACCGTATTGAGGACAATGGGAACTTTACCTATCTAGGTGGGACGATGAATCCGTCCAAAACCAGTCTTACCGTAGATTTGAATCATTTTAGCCAATACGTAGTTCTTTCGTTCCAAAGCAGCTATCGAGATGTACCTGATAGTCACTGGGCATACAAGACCATTCAGGAACTATCTGCTAAACAAATTGTGAAGGGACAATCTGACTCTATGTTTAACCCATCGGGTTTCATCACAAGAGCGGAATATGCAGCTCTCCTCAGCAGAGCGCTTTCCTTAACTGCGAGTCGTCCGACTTCATTCCAAGATGTAGACGCTGGATCGTGGTATGAAGAGGCGGTCAATGCAACCTTTGAAGCAGGTATTATTCAAGGCGTATCCGAGGATCGTTTTGACCCGAATCAACAGATTACCCGCGAGGAAATGGCAGCTATGCTGGTAAGAGCCTATGCATATCGTACGGGCGTTAAGCCGGAAGTAAGTTCATTCCATGCGACTAAGGACAGCTCTAAAGTTAGTTCTTGGGCGGTAACCTATGTACAAGGTGCGCTAGAAGCTAAGCTTCTGTCGGGTCATCAGGATGGTAACTTCCTTCCGCAATCGATGACAACCCGTGCCGAGGCAGCTCAGAGTATTTCAAATCTACTTGCGAAATTCTAAAATGAAATGGTAAGCTCCCTAAATGAAAAATCCCCTCAAGTTAGACAATGCCTTAGACCTCTTATCGAGGTCTGAGGCGTTGTAAACCTTGAGGGGATTTATTCGTGTTATACCCTAAGATTTCAATTGGCTTCCGCAGGACTCGCGCACAACAAGTACTGGCTCCACAACAAAAGAACCGCCACCTGACTGATTGTTAATCAAGTCATAGAGCATATGGGCAGCGAGGATGCCAAGTCGTTGTTTGTTCTGACGGATGGTAGACAGTCTTGGTGTAGTATATTTGCAGGCTTCGATGTCATCGCAGCCGATGATGGCGATATCCTCAGGGACACGGAGGTCATGTTCTTTTAATGCACGGATGGCTCCTAAAGCCAGCAAATCAGAGGCAGCAAAAATGGCCTTTGGTAAACTGCCGCTTTGAATTAATTGTTGCATAGCCGTATATCCGCTGGACTCAAAGAAATCGTCGCCATGTACAAACCAACGCCGGTTCAAAGGGAGACCGAAACTTTCGATAGCTTTGGTATATCCTGCTTCCCGTAGATTGGATATTTCTGAATCCGCAGCACTTCCTATAAAACCAAGCTCCCTATAACCAAGGAGGTAAAAATGCTCCACGACCTTAGAGGATATTTGGAAGTTATCTGACATAACAAAGCCTGACTTCTTCCCTTTTAGTTCGAGATCTACCCCGATACAAGGGATACTGCTCATGTCCAGATCGTGGATCGTTGGCTCCATCTTCTGTCCAGATATAATGACACAGCCATCCACATTAAAATGAACAGCGCGCGCGAAGTAATCTCCGCTGCTAATAAATTTTTCGTTTGAAAAGAAGATGAGATCGTATCCCAGTACACCCATTTGTTTCTTGAAGGAATTTAATACCTCGACGAAAAAAGGGTGCGTAAATTCTACATTAAGCTCACCTGCAAAAATCACACCGATCAGATTTGATTTTTTGGTTGCAAGTGTCTTGGCGGAGTTGGATGGTGAATATCCAGTTTGCTCGATGATCTCCAGGACTCTTTTCTTGGTCTTTTCCGAAACATCGCTGTAATTATTCATAATTTTCGAAACGGTCGAGACAGAAACGCCTGCCATTTCGGCAATCATTTTGATATTCATATGTAATATAAGCCACCCTCCGCTTAATAGTTGGAATATGGGGGAAAGACTGTGGTAGAGCGGTTATTTATGAGTTTTTTTGAATGGAGTGAAGAGTAAAACAGTTATTTTAAGTCTATTCTTATTGCCGAAACAAGTCAAACGGATATTTTAATCCTGAGATATATTCCGAAAAAAATAATGTAAAAAAACTCAAAATTATATCTTTACAAATATGGAAATCTAAGCAACAATAACATTGTCGAAACCGATTTCGATTCTTCGCTTGAATTACGAATATTACGAAATTCGAGGAGTGATGTTTAGGATGAAGAGGAATTTCACGGCAGCAATAGCTGCTATGCTCCTTGTCACCGGGCTGCTATCACCGGTTGGGAGCATGAATGCTTCAGCGGCAGAGCCATTAAAGGGAAACTCACCTGATTCAGCGGTAACGAAAGTGGAAAATGAAACAATCGATGTATTGAAAGCGTTTACGGATGTATCTCCAAGCCATTGGGCTGCAGGTCCATTACAGCGTTGGAGCGCAAATGGGATTATAAGTGGATATGACGACGGATCGTTTCAACCGGGCAAGGAAGTCACAAAGGCAGAGTTCGCGGCAATTATGAATCGTATATTTAATTATCAGGAGCAATCGGATAAGCTTCCAGCGGATGTGCTGGCTACAGACTGGTATAAGAGTGATATTGCCAAAGGGATTGCAGCTGGATATTTGAGCAGTGATAAGAATAACAATATTTATCCTTCCCATGCACTCTCGCGTGCTGAGGCGGCGTTATCCTTGGAGAAAGTGTTTCGTTTCAATACGGACAAAAGTAGCACAGCAGGATTCACTGATTTGAACGGAATCAGTGATGAAACTGCGAAAGCGATAGCAGCCCTATCGAGTGCTGGCTTTATTAAAGGTTATCCTGGAGGTTTGTTTAAGCCTGAGGGCGGAATTACACGTGCAGAGCTTGCTCAGCTTGCTGATCGAATGGTTTCGGGACTCATCTTAAAATCTGGAGAGACTTCGCTTGGAACAGTAAAGGGCAATGTAATCATTAATCATGCCGATGTGGTTCTTAAAGATACTGTCATCCAAGGCAATCTTTATTTAACGGAGGGGATTGCCGAAGGGAATGCGAAGCTTGAAGGTGTTAAGGTAACAGGGACTACGTTTGTACGAGGTGGCGGTGAGCAAAGTATTGGCTTACACAATGCTTCTATTGGGCCGCTTCAAGTAGCCAAACCTAACGGCAAGGTTCGAATTTATGCCAGCGGTTCAACAACTGTGGATACTGTGCAGCTGCAATCCGGGGCTATCTTGGAAGAGAGCAGCGATCTTACGGGAGCAGGCTTTGGGGATATTGAGATGAACGTCGTTCCTCATAATATCTCACTTCGAGGGATATTTGGAGCGGTTCGCTCGGCAGACTCAGTAGTCAGCGGCTCTTTGCTAACAATCTCAGGAACTATTGCCAGTCTTACGGTGGGCAGCCCAACTCAATTGACTCTGGAGAATAATGCATATGTGTCTGCGTTAATCCTGACTGCAAGTGCCGGAGGCACAGTGATTCAAGGCAGCGGAAGCGTAACCTCAATAGATAACAAAGCCGATGGAGTAACGATTGGCGGCTCACCAGTACAAAAAGGAAACACTGGGAAAACGACATTACCAGTAGCAACTTCTGCTCCAAGCAATTCTGGTAATGTAGGTCCAACACCAACCAATGATCCGTGGACGCTGGTTTGGGGAGATGAATTCAATGAAGGGACCATTGATCCTACGAAATGGACCTATGACCTTGGAGATGGTTCGCAATTTAACAATCCAGGTTGGGGTAACAACGAGAAGCAATGGTATACAAGTGATGAGAAGAACGCAAAGGTACAAGATGGTAATTTAGTGATTACGGCGCATAAAGAAGCAGTAAGTGGCAAGGAGTACACTTCTGCGCGACTTAAGACAAAAGGTCTGTTCAGCAAGAAATATGGGAAATTCGAGATTCGAGCTAAAGCACCTACCGGAAAAGGGTACTGGCCGGCGATCTGGATGCTGCCCGAGAACTACGAGTACGGAAATTGGGCTTCCTCTGGTGAGCTTGATATTATGGAGGGCTGGGGCAGCCGTCCTAATACGGTAGCGGGTACTATTCATTACGGCGGCGAGTGGCCTAACAATGTGTACTCTGGTAAAGAGTATGTGTTCCCGGAAGGTTCCACGATAGAACAATTCCATACGTACTCCATTGAGTGGGAACCGGGAGAAATTCGCTGGTATGTAGATGGTGAGCTGTTCTTGACCAAAAATGACTGGTACAGCATCAGCAATGGCCAGCCTGCGAATAATGCTTATCCAGCACCATTCAATCAAGAGTTCCACCTGCTGTTAAATCTGGCTGTTGGCGGCAACTTCGATGGCGACCCAACACCTGAGACTGTGTTTCCAAAGTCAATGCAGGTTGATTATGTCAGAGTCTATGAACTGACAGGCCGTGAGTATCGTGAGCCGATACCCGTAACGCTGGAGAAGGAAGCTTACTTAGAAGGCTCAAAGCTTGCACTTCCTGATGGCAATCTTGTCTATAACAACAACTTCACGGAGCAGGTTCCGGGAGATAATGGAATGGGAATACCGAATACTTCACATTGGGTTTTGTTTAAAGAACCAGGAGCCGATGCTACAGTATCCACTGTGCCGATTGGGGGGCACAACTTCGTAAAGGTAAATATCAGTAATGCTGGAGGCAATGTGTATTCCGTTCAACCTCAAGCGATCGTATCCGTTGCTAAAGGCAGATTCTATAAGCTCAGCTTCGATGCGAAAACAGACGTATCACGTAATATTAGCGTTAAACTAACGGGGGGAGAATCACGGGGCTTTGCCGCTTATTCTCCAGCGCTTAAGGCAGAGCTGACTTCCGAGATGACCCATTACGAAACGATGTTTCAAATGAAAGAAAACTCTGATATTGCAACACGGATAGAGTTCAACATGGGTACTAATGCTTCACCAGTCTGGCTCGGAAATGTCCGTCTGGAAGAGGTAGATCGTATTCCTTTTGACCATGACGGAATAAAGACACCGCTCGGTAGCGGTAATCATCTGTACAATGGCACTTTCGATCTTGGTGAGCCGAATCGGATGAGCTATTGGCACGTAGAAACAGCCAAAGGTGCAACGGCTGCGGCTAAAGTAGATGACAAAGGCAAGCTGAATGTGAAAATTGGCGGCAGCGAAAGTGGCGAAGTCCGATTGCTTCAGAAGGGAATTCAGCTTATACAAGGCCAAGACTATGAACTTGCCTTTAATGCTGCAGTATCCTCTGCACGTACAGCCACAGTTCAGCTTCTTGGAAAAGACGGCAGCGTACATGCGCAGCAATCGGTTAACTTAGCCCAAGGTGAACAAGAAATAAAAGCAGTCTTCACCAACCTTGCAGGTGCAACGGATCATGAGGGACAGTTCATATTAATTCTGAATGGTGCTGCGGATACCGTCATCTTGGATAACTTCAAGTTGCTGCGCACGAGCTTTTATTATGATCCATCACTTGTTTACTATCCGCTGGTGAATGGTGAATTCAACGCTGAATTTCTTGCCTGGGATCGGCTGTTGACGGAGCAGGGCGGACAGAGCACTGCTACTGCTACAGATGGAACAGCAAAGTTTAACATTACGAATACGGGTAGTCAGCCCTATTCCGTGATGTTGTTTCAAAATAACTTGAAAGCTGCAAGCGGAATAGATTATGTGCTAGAGTTTGATGCCAGTTCAACCATAGCCCGGAAAATCGGAGTGAATGTTGAAAATGCATCTTATCAGGCTTCATTTACAAATATTGTAGAGCTCACACCAGCAACAACTCATTACAAATTCGAATTCCGTCAAGGCAGTAAAGATACACTGTCTCTTAAATTCCTGCTTGGAAAGGTTGAGGGAAATAGTATTCCTCAAAGCCATGATATTATTATCGATAATGTGAAATTTGAAATTAAAAATGCACCAGCAAAACCTCAGGAATTGATAAGCGATAGTTCAAACAACAGAGTTTCGCAGCCGATTGAGCTAACCTTCATAGACCATGAGGATTGGAGAAAGAAAATTGTTGCAGTGAAGGTTAATGGTACAACACTTGAAACTGAACAATACACCATTGAACCTGGGAAAATCACAATCGATGCAGCAGTATTTCCATCCGAGGGCAACTATACCATCACAGTAGAAGCTGACCATTACGCAAACGGATATGTGCTTCAGACAATGCTTGCTAATGATAACAATCTGGTCATCAATGGTTCGTTTGGTAGCGATAAGACGGGTTGGTCTACATGGTCTGGAGAAGGTGGTGTTTCGGCATTTGATGTGAAGGATGGCGTGGCAGAAATCTTGATTACGTCGGCAGGATGGGAGGCATGGCATACACAATTTTACCAAGAGGGTATCCCGCTGGAAGGCGGAAAAACGTATGAGGTGAGTTTTAAGGCAAAATCAACGGTTCCTCGGCAAATCATCCTGGAATACTCCAATACTTCTGCAGCTTCCGCTCAAGCAAAGTTTGATATTACTGCCGATTGGGCAACGTATGGCGCACAATTTACGGTGTCTAACAGCAATCCGCTGAAGCTGAATTATCTGATTGGCAAATCGCAGGGCACTGATCCTACGGCTAACAGTACGCCACATACGATTTCTTTTGACGATATTGTGGTCCGGGAAGTACAAGGTGGTCCGCCAGTGACACCCCCAAGCGGCACGCTGGATAATGGAACCTTTGATGTGGATTCAAAAGGGTGGAGCCAGTATTTTGATGGAACCGGATCTGCTGCTGTAAAAGATGGCGAATTTGCGATAGACCTGACGGGCACAGGGCAAGCTGCCTACAGCGCACAAGTGGATTACGAAAACCTGAAGCTTATTCAGGGAAAGACGTACACCTTGAAGTTTAAGGCCCGTTCTACGGTAAACCGTAATATTCAGGTAGCTGTGGAGCATAAAGGCGGGGACTACACCAAATATATGGAGGCTGAGCTTATAGCCTTGACCCAGAACATGAAAGAATTCAGCTACACATTTACCATGAACGGTGCGACAGACGCAGGGGTTCATCTGGTATTTTTACTAGGGCTTATTGATGGGAACAGTACGGAGACGAATAGTGAAATTGGTGCGGGCAGCACGATTTATTTGGATGATGTAAGCTTAATCGAAAGTTAAACGAAAAAAACGGCAGTGTTTTCCTTTTTACAGGAGCACTGTCGTTTTTTTTGGCTTGGAATTAAGATTCTTCTTTAGGGATAAATTCGAAGATCTTACCATTCTCAAAAGATTCTATTAATTTTAGCAACCAGCGGTAGTAATTAATGGATTCGGTAATCTTCTCTTCATCTGTATTTAAGAGCTGCATAAGTTTACTATCGTCACTATACTCTTTTTTCATATCGTTAATTTCTGCAAGTGATTTCGCTAGTGAAATCATATTTCCTTCGACGGCTTTTCTCCATTTAATAGAGAAGTAATCACTGAAGTTCTGATGCCAGTCAGGTACAGTGGTGAACAGGTCTTTGCGAGTCCCTCTCCCCCAAACTTTATCGATCATTTTCAGATCTAGGAGGGTACGGACTCCCGTACTCATGGACGTTTTGCTCATTCCCATTGTTTTGCTAAGTTCGTCCAATGTCACTGGACCTTGATTGAAATACATATAACCGTATAAATGCCCAATGGATAAAGTGATGCCGTATAGATCCATATTTTTACCGATAGAGTCTATCACGCGTTCACGGGCCTTACTAATCTTCTCTATTTGTTCGGGTGTTAACCCTTCTAAATCGTTCATGATGTCCCTCCTGAGGAATAGGTCGATAGACTGCTGCAACCTTATACAATGTATTGTAATCAAATCCCCCTCCATAAGTAAAGAAATCATGAAGAAAGGAATTTGGTGTAAAACAGAGTATTCTATACATAAAGTACGTAAAGTTAAAACTGTACACTAAATTTTATCCGTATATGGTGTTTGCATGAATTTTCAATAGTCCGGTACACTACTATAAGTGAACTAAACCCGGATATATTTTCGGGAGAAGGAGGACGGCATGGCTATTATAGAGGTGAAAAAGCTAACCAAAGTATTCGGTCATGATGCGGGAAAGGCGATTCCATTATTAGAGCAAGGGTGGTCGAAGGAAAAGATCGCTCAGGAATTAAAGTTGACGGTCGGAGTCAACAAAGCCGAATTCAGCATTGAAGAAGGAGAAATATTCGTCATTATGGGATTGTCCGGCAGCGGTAAGTCAACGTTGGTTCGTTTGTTGAACCGTTTGATTGAGCCTACAGGGGGACAAGTCCTTTTTAAAGGAAAAGACGTCGTTAAAATGAATCCGGAGGAGCTTCGGCAATTTCGGCGCAAGAACATCGGCATGGTGTTCCAGAAGTTCGCATTGTTTCCACACCGGACGGTATTGGAGAATGCGGAATACGGACTTGAGGTTCAGGGCGTGGATAAAAAGAAGAGAACTGAACGGGCCATGGAAGCATTGCATCTCGTTGGTTTAAAGGGCTGGGAGAATCATCGACCGGATCAACTCAGCGGAGGGATGCAGCAGCGTGTAGGATTAGCAAGAGGACTTGCTAATGACCCTGATATCCTGCTCATGGACGAAGCCTTTAGTGCACTGGATCCGCTGATCCGTAAAGACATGCAGCAGGAGCTGCTGGAATTGCAGTCCAGAGTGAAGAAGACGATTGTGTTCATCACTCATGATCTAGACGAAGCCCTGCGGATTGGTGATCGGATTGCACTGATGAAAGACGGTGTTATCGTGCAGATTGGTACACCGGAGGAGATTCTCATTCAACCTGCCAATAAATATGTAGAGCGGTTCGTGGAGGATGTGGACTTGTCCAAGGTGCTAACTGCAGCTCATGTGATGCGGCAACCGGAAACGGTTAGACCTGAGCGCGGACCACGTGTAGCACTTCAACTGATGCGCGACAGCGGTATATTCAGCCTATATGTGGTAGACAAAGAAAACAAGCTCTTGGGTGTTATTACAGCTGAGGACGCAGCACAGGCACTAAAGGATAATAAATCCATCCTAGAGGTTACACGGCGGGAGATCCCTCGTGTATATCCAGAAACGCTGCTCAATGATTTTTTTGAACTAATATCTGAGACACATTTGCCTGTAGCCGTCGTAGATGAAGCGGATAAATTAAAGGGTATTGTGATTAAGGGAGCCGTTCTTTCCGCACTCGCGGGTAACGCGGTACCGGAAGGAGAAGGATCTTAATGGACATTCCAAAACTGCCTTTAGGAAAGGCCCTCGAGTGGTTGGAAAACTGGCTAACTACGTATTGTGGCCCCTTGTTTGACTTTATCGCTACGATAATCGGTGGGATGGTTTCTGCAATTGAAGGTGCGCTGACCTTCCTGCCTGCATTAGTGCTTATCGTACTTATTGCAGCTTTATCTTATTGGATTGGGAAATGGCGCATGGCTTTATTTGCGGTAATCGGACTGCTCTTAATCGATAATCTCGGATTATGGGGACCTTCGATGCAATCTTTAGCCCTTGTTCTAACTGCCTCGATACTGGCTGTGGTAATCGGCGTACCGATTGGCATTTTGTGTGCGCAGAGAAATGCGGTTAGAAATACAGTTACGCCTATTTTGGATTTTATGCAGACGATGCCGGCATTTGTGTATTTATTGCCAGCGGTATCTTTTTTCTCACTTGGTGTAGTTCCAGGTGTAATTGCATCGATCATCTTTGCGATTCCACCGACAATTCGTTTGACCAATCTCGGTATTCGTCAAGTTTCAGAGGAGTTAGTGGAAGCAGCCGATGCTTTTGGTTCAACACCAACTCAGAAGCTGGTTAAATTGCAGCTGCCGATCGCACTGCCAACGATTATGGCAGGCGTCAATCAGACGATTATGTTATCACTCTCGATGGTTGTCATCTCATCTATGATTGGTGCGCAAGGTGTAGGAGCCTATGTATACCGTGCGGTATCGCAGGCTAAGACAGGAGATGGGTTCGAGGCGGGGATCGCTATTGTTATTATAGCTATTCTACTCGACCGTTTAACGCAGAACGCACTAAAACCAAAACAGAGATAGGGGTTTAAAATAGAATGAAGAAAAAAAATATAGGGTTATTCCTGTTAGTGATTATGATGATTACTGTGATTGCTGGATGTTCATCCTCAAGCAACGAGAAAGTAAAACTGGCTTATGTAGCATGGGATTCGGAAATTGCGAGTACTTATGTAGTAAAGGAAGTACTTGAAACTAAGCTTGGAGCTACTGTTGAAATGCTGCAGGTAGATGCAGGTCCAATGTGGGCAGGAGTTGCTGACGGTAGTGCAGATGGAATGGTTGCAGCCTGGCTGCCAAGCACGCATGCTGCTTATTTAGAAAAGTATGGTGCGAAAATGGAAGATTTGGGTCCAAATCTGAACGGAACCAAGGTTGGTTTAGCGGTTCCTGCGTACATGGATATTAATTCTATTGAAGATTTGAAAAACAGTGACCTAGCTGGTAAATTGAACAATCGAATTATCGGGATTGAGCCGGGTGCTGGTATTATGACAACAACAGAAAAGGCTATAGCTGAATATGGCCTTACTGATTATACCCTTCTTGAAAGTTCATCAGCAGCGATGGCTCAAGAGCTGCAAAAAGCCTATGACAACAACGAGCCTATCGTTGTTACGGGTTGGACACCACACTGGATGTTCGCCAATATGGATCTGAAATATCTGGAAGATCCAAAAGGTGTATATGGTGCGGATGAGCAAATCCATACGATGGTTCGTCAAGGTCTGAAAGAAGACATGCCGAATGTCTATAAGTTCTTGGATCAATTTGAGTGGACAGCAGAAGATATGGCGAAAGTAATGGTTGAGGTTCAAGGTGGGAAATCACCAGAAGAAGCTGCTAAAACTTGGGTAGAAAACAACCCCGATAAAGTGAATGCGTGGATTCAAGGTGTAGAATTGTAAGTAGATAGAATTCTGTGGTATGATGTGAAGAATCAATGGATTACAAAAGTGTAACTTGTACGCTAACCACTGTTCTTTACAAATGCACTTCATAAGCAAACTCATTCAATAAAACACCCCGGAAGGGGTGTTTTTCTTGAGAATATAAGCAAAGTAATAAAAGGGATATCTATACTTTGCTTATATTTTAATGCTCACACTTATGCTTTAGCGAAGTAAATCAGGAGGCAGCTGCTGCAAGGAGTCAAGAGAGGAGACTGCTTCATGACAGAGACCATAAATACCTGGATAGATTGGCTGCTGCAAACGCTTGGCCTTAGTGGACCCTCTATTTTATTTGTGACGATTCCATTGGCGCTATTGCAGAGTATATTAGGATTTTTTCCGTTCGTAATTTTGATTGTACTCCATGTGTCTGTATTTAACGTTATTGGAGGTATGATAATCAGTTGGCTCGCTTGTAATCTGGGTGGAATACTGATGTACTTCCTCATTCGACGTTACCTTTACAATTGGTTTGATCGAAAATGGAGGTCCAAGCTGAAAAGGTATGACAAATGGCAGCGTTACTTGGATCGATATGGAATCTGGACGTTGGTACTTCTACGTACGATTCCTATTATTCCGAACAATGTAATCAACTTTATGTCCGCTGTTTCACCGATAAAAGCCTCATCCTTTGTTTGGGGGACCGTGCTTGGGAATCTGTCTTACATTTGGCTATTCGGTACGATCGGCTCAAGCTTAATCGTCCCTAGGGAAGAATGGAATGGATATATTACTTGGTATGCCGTGTTTATCGCTATTCTAATCGGGATCTTTATACGGCGGCACTGGGACCATTTGCAGGAAGATAAACGGAGTAGAATGCACTAATACTAATTAATCATCAAATGAATGAAGAACGTTTCTTTGGCATTATCTGCCGGAGGGAACGTTCTTCTTTTTTGTCTTCTTTGCGAATACCTTAAACTAAGTGGAGGTGGCTTGACCTCTACGTAAGGCGGGAGGGACTATCGCAATGGGGAGATTAAGAAAATGGGGGAACCGAGGGCTAAGATTACCTGATCTAGGTCAGTTTCGGCTGCCAAAAATAAATGGGGGCGGGACGCCGAGGTTCTCTGGAAGAAGCTCCGCGTTCAAGTCAAAACCTAGTAGGGCAGCGGCTAGACCACAGAGTGCACGCTTTGAAGCTAAGCGAAGTAGAAGTCATATGAGCTCATCGAGTAGGGCAGAAAGAAAGATGAACGTTACCGGTGGAAACACGCGTAAGCCAAGAAGCCGGCGTAAATTTTGGCTGATTGCATCCTTAGTATTGATTGTGCTTGTGCTACAGGCACTGCGATACGTGGAGCTGCACATGAAGCCACCTATTTTGCATTTAGCGCAAATTCGTGTGAAGCAAATCGCAACTGAGTCGATAAATAAAGCGATTACTTCACAAGTTGCGAACGGAGGAAATGCAGAGGAACTGATTGATTGGAAGACCGATAAGAACGGGAAAATATCAGGCTTTATGTTGAACTATGCGGAGCATATGCGTATTACTTCACAAGCAGCAGAGGTAATCCAGACCACGTTGCAGGATTTGCATAATCAGACAGAATATATTCCGCTCGGTCAGGCACTAGGTAGTCCTCTCATCGCCTCTTATGGGCCTGATATTCCGATCAAGATTGAACCGCAAGGTGCTGTTAAGGTTGAACTCAGCACTCGCCAGCAAAATGCCGGAATCAATATGATTTTAGTTGAGGTCTATATCCATATTGTTACGGAGGTAGCGGTGGTTATTCCTTTTGACATGGAACCCCAGGTAGTGGATACGGAAATTCCAGTGTCATATCTGATGGTCGTCGGAGACGTGCCAATGTATTACTACGATAATCAGGGTCAGCCTGTCGGTGCTAATGGCAGCAGTGCTCCAGGAATTGCTATTCCTGCACCGTCTGTAAGTGGAGATAAAAATGGAGTATCAGATCAGAGCAAGGATACTACTGGGAATAGCAAAGAGGATAGCAATTCATCGCCAGCTGCACCCAATTCTTCAAATACAGGCGCAGCTCATACAGAAGAAGGCGGCAAAGGCGTAAATGGAGGAAATTAAGGGATATCATGCTTAACCGCTCATAGACTATAGGTAGAGTTGCTTTAAACAAATGGAGCGTGAGTCCTAATGTCACATGAATCGATGAATATGGAACGCTTGGCAGGGAGATACGGTTTCCTTGAACGTGCCGGACTTCTACCCTTGCCTAGTGAAGATGGGATTTCTATTGTAGTTGAGCTTAGCCGTATGGAATGTGCTACGGTCTGTTTACCCCTGCTGCTGCTTCACTCGGGAGTGGCTGTGCGCATTATTGCTGTTTCAATGTCTCCCGACTTCCCCATGGAGGTATTAGCAGGACAGTTCTCGCCGGAGGAACCAGTGCTCTTCCTACCTTATGAGAAGGAGGAGTATATGCCCAACCTAGCTCTGGCCCATATCGAGACCACCTTTGCTGTTCTGCTTGAAGATTCGATTATGGTATCGCCTGGCTGGTTAAGCGAGTTAATGTGGGCATCCGTTGATGATGCATCCGTAAGAGTCATTGCTCCGCGTTCTTCTACCGAAAAGGGTGAAGGGAAGAAACGGCTTCACTTTGGTACTCATCATGAATTAACGGAGCATGTAAGCTACAGCCTTGGGCGGTATCAAGGCGAATGGCACGAGGTGGAAGTGCTAACCGGATCTTGTCTTTTATTCTCTAAGGAATTGGTTCAGCGAATTGGCGGCTTTGACACCTCGCTTCAAGCACGGCATCTCATGATAGCTGACTGGTGTCTTAGGGCGCGTCAGGTTGGAGTGAAACTGGCACTGAGTGAAGCTGTGTATGTTCATGCTATTCAGTCACTGGATAAATACCTTAGAACGAAGGACGAATCCAAACAAACGGACGGCTGGCAGACTTACTACAAGAAATGGGCACTTGAAAGCGGGATAGAGAACGAAGGACTTTTAGTACCCTATACTGAGTCCTTAAAATTTCCACAGCCGGTTATACCATTGGGCAGGATTCCCTTAGCATCTCCGTTGGTAACGGCCATAGTTTATTGTGATGAAGCTTGGGATTGTGATGAGCTGAAGGAGCGATGGGTAGCTGTACGGGAGCAGCAGAGCTACAAGTATATTCGCTGGATTTGGATTAGAGATACTTTGGTGGACGCTACACTTGAGTTACCGGTTAGCGAACATGATGTAATGATAACAGTTCATGGTGAGGATGTATGGCAACGGGCGTTAAAGAACGCATCTGCATTATATGAGAGCGAGATCATTCTGTATTTGTCCACTTCTATCCAATATGAGAAACGTTATGTTGAGCGGGTAGTGAAGGCCATAACTCAAGGATCCGCAGATCTGATCGTAAGTTTATCGGCTGAAATGGAAGAAGCTGGGGTTCATTTGCTTGCAGGGGGAGATTCAGCGCTCGCTCTACCTCTTGAACGTGTTGCTTACAAAGGAGGGATCCTACCTGGGATGATTAGCAATGGGAAGTTTACTTCCCGTCAATTGCTGCTGCACCCTAATGCCTCTCTGGTAATAGGCTATATTGGGGATTTGTCCGATTCCAAGGAGGCACACCCATGAAATATTTAATTCTAAGCGGAGGTTCTTGGGAGGACTACGAATATAAAAGATTGCTAGAGCTTCTTCCCGATAGGGAAGGGGTCTGCTTTGCTGGACGAATGACTAGAGAGCAGCAGACTAACAATCAGATTAGGGCAGTTGCGGCTGCAGATATTTATTCTTTGAACATGAAGCAATACACGATTCTTGTCTCTTCTCCTTATTGGCTCTCAGAGGTTCTCTCTTTGCAGGCAGCTTATGTAGTGGCTCTGCTAGAACGCTGTCCGGAAGAAGAAAAGAAGTGGTTATGGGATAAATACAGCAGTTTGCTTGGCGCAAAGGCTGACCTTGTAGCCACCCGATCTGAACGGATATATCTAGAGCAGAGCTTGCGCAGGGAAGATGTGCTCTATCTCGCCGGGGATCAGCAAGAATCCTATGGAGTTACCTTTCAGGGAGATCGGCTGTATTTTCTTACGGATTATGAGGTGCTGTGGAGAAAGGCAATTGCGAACTTGCGTCAGGATTCAGCGAGATCACCTGCCGATTGGGTTACTATACAGCTTGAGTTGCGGGCGGACTATTACATTTCCATGTGTGCTAAGCTGCCCAGTCAACCTGTTGTGCATTACTTGGCAGCTTCCTATCTGTACTTGTTGGGGGATTCCGTAGCAAACCGCTATCTGGCGCAATCCTTTGAGCTCATGGTGCTGTATGAATATTTAGATTGCCTTCATTCACATTTTCGCTTTTTTTCGGCTATAGAGGGTAAGACTGGAGATTTGGAAACAGCTGTTCAACAATATACGATTACGGCAGTTACAGCTGAGGAGAAGCAGGATGCGGAAAGGCTGCAGGGCTGGCTTCACTCCGGGCAGTACGAACTTGTCCGGGCAGAGCTGTTTCGCTTAAATGAGGATGAAGCTGAGGCAATACGGATTCTGAGTTCGCTCACCACCTCAGAGGCGAAGAGGTTATTGATTCAGAATTATATTCGGACCTTCCAATGGGAGAAAGCGCTAGAGCTTCAGCAAGATTTGGAGGGGAATGTTGATGGGATTATAGAAGGCACAATACACTTGCTACATGGCAGACGACATGAGGCTATGCGCAGCTTCTTGAATGCGGCAGGGCAAGACAATCAGGCGTGGCCGCTTTTATCAGAGATGGCAGATCTAGAAGAGGCTGTAAAACGATTGAAAAGGAGAGTGGAGGGATGAGTAGTCATAAATGGCCTCTCCGCAAAACAGCAGGTAACCGCTTGACCGCTATGATGCAGGTTCGTAACGAAGCTGGAAGGTATCTGGAGCAGGTACTTGAAGAACTGAGTGAGTTTGTGGATGATATTGTAGTTGTTGATGATGGAAGTACAGATCATACGGCACAGTTATGTCGTTCTTTTGCCAAGGTTACGAAGCTTGTGACACTGGAGACCTCCTTGTTTAATCGTGAGTGGGAGTTAAGGCAGCTGTTATGGGATTTAGCGGTGTCTACGAATCCGGATTGGCTCCTGTCTATAGACGCTGATGAGTTCTATGAAGAGGCAGCTAAACGGGAGATGAGACGGCTGATTGATCAGGATGTGTATGACTGGGTATCCTTCCGGCTATTTGATTTTTGGGGTGGCACCACCCATTATCGTGAAGATGAACATTGGAATATCCATACGAAGCATACTCGTACACTTGTCCGATACTTGCCGAATTTTCATTATTTCTTCCCGAAAATGGATCATCATGTTCCTAGGCTGCCGCTTTCTTACTCGGTATTGCCGGGTTTTCTTGCCGAACTGCGAGTGAAGCATTATGGATGGGCAGTTTCCCCGGAAGAGCTTCGACTTAAATATTCGCGTTATATGGAGCTTGATCCAGAGGGGCGCTGGGGGAGTCTGGAGCAGTACCAGTCCATTCTAGATGAGCAGCCCCATTTGATTGAATGGAAAGTATAGCTCTGAAATCCGAATCTGCCAGTCGGTTAGATCTGACTGGCAGATCTGACGAGCAACCCCCATGGGATATGACCTGAGGGTATTCCATGGGGGGAAGCTTTTGCAGCGAGCTTAAGCTTATAGTATGAGAGTCCCACTGCAGCGGTAGTTCCCCCATTTCTGCGCACAGCCATTTCATCTGATAAAGCGATCTTTGGAGTTTCCCCACAGGAGCAAGCCATTGCCACATATAATAGCCATTCGGCGCAGCCCGTCGAAGCATTATAATGAGGGGGTTGACTGAGATAGATGGAACACCACTGTTTCTTTACGGGGATAGGAGCCTCAAGCAATCCATAGAATAAGGGCTGCGGCAGTTTGCACCATTGGAAGGAAGATCCCTCTGAATGACGATAGAGCGTTAATACACTGTCCCAAGCACCGACCTGAAGCAGCAATTGTGTAGCATAGCTCAGATCAGGAAGAGAAGGCTTAATGTCAGAACGACTTGTTAAAATATGATGAATCGTTAGGATCCCTGGTCTGTATGGTAATATGGAGACAACCCACTTCTTGGCTGATTCATTATCTCCAGCACGGCAAGACAAAGCCCAGAGATAACCGAGTATTGATGAATGTTCGGAAAGAAGAGATGGATTATGAAGGAGTTGCTCAAGGGGGGCGAGGGTGTGTTCCTCCTCTTGCTGCTGAGTACAAGCAAAGAAAGCCTGCACAATGGTTTGAACGGTTAGCGGTAGCTGCGAAGCAAAAGAGAGAGTGGTCAGCCATTCAAAATCACGAGCATTGAGCGCCGCGGGCACGAGATAGCCTAAAGTAATTGGTGAGAGAGTGTGGATATGATAGCGGGTCAATGCGATCATACTTAACCTCTCTCCAGATAGCAGGCTTAGTGGGACAAGCTGTTTCCACGCATCCGTATAATCTGGTTTAAACTGTATAGCAGCCTCGTAGTGTTTCCGCGCATTTGGATATAGAAATAACTTCTCGCATACTCTGCCCGCTAGTAGTTCTGTTCGATACGTTCCACTTCCCGAAGAAGATGGATATGAAAGTGCTGTATCCCCACTCTTCAGTGCTTGCTGCAAGAAGTGTCTAGCTTGGCTTAGCTGTCCTTGTTCGAGTAATAAAGCAGCATAGCCCTCTAATAAATCAGTGAAATCGGGAAACAATAAGCTCCCCGCATGAAAGACTTCCGCAGATTCCTGCTGCCTGTTACATCGTTGTAAAGCATAGGCAGTCTTTAGATAAATATCGGAGGCATACCCGGATTGGGTTGAAACATCAGCGAGTAATGGAAGAAGTACATCTGCAGCTGTATGATATTGTTCCTGTTGATAATGCTCTACCCCTAGCGCATAACGAAGAATTAGATGGTTCGGTTGAAGCTGCAGACCACTATTGATGAGAGCTAAATTGCGCTGATATTTATTTTTGCGCTGCAGTTCATCTTCTAAATAACCATAGTGATAAATACGCAATTCAGCGTAAGCAATCTCCCCTGCAGGAAGCTCCCAAATGCTGTTGGCCGTCTCCTCATGAATGATTCCACGAAAGATGATTCTTCTATCGTTTCTGAACAGGCGGCAGACATGATCGGTAACAAAATCCGCTTCAGGGGCGTCACCGGTATAGTGGATAATGGGTAGCCAATATCCATGGATATGCGCTGCGTCCAGCAGGTGCTGGAGCTGCTCCTTCCTCCAATGATCTACAGCCTCATCGGCATCAAGTACCAGAATCCAAGGGGAAGTTGCATGCTTCAGACTTAGGTTTCGTGCTTTCGAGAAATCATTCTCCCAAGTCATATCGATGATCTTTGCACCGAACTTAAGTGCTATGTCTCTGCTATTATCCTCAGACCCGGTATCTACAATGATGATTTCTGATACGATTCCTTGCACAGAGGACAGGCATTTCTCCAAGTGGTTCGCCTCATTCTTAACGATCATACAAAGTGTGATCTCGGGTATAGTCATAGGAAACGTCCCTCCTATTCTGAAACTTTGTGTAGCGGAAGCGATAGGCGTGCTCTTTTGACTGCTGGAGAATAGGTAGCAGAAGAGGACAAGGAAGCAAGCAGACGATCCGCTAACAAAATCTGTGAACGCCCCTGCTCAGATGCTTGATTAAATGCCGCTTCTATAGAAATGGGCTGCTCTGTGGCATTTATCAGCTGTGCAGCTGCTTCATTACATCCCTCACTCTGTAATAATTCTAGGAGAATCCTGTTCTTAGTCACTGTGTAGTCTGGCAGATGAGCGAGGAACCAACCGTAAATTTCACTCTCGCGGCCTGCACATTTCAGGGCTCGTAGTAGCCGGGTAATGACGGGAGTCGGTTCGGGATGAAGCTGTGCGGTTTTGGTGTAACAAGCAATAGCTTCGGTCTCATCACCTATCTCTTCACATAATTGACCCAGCATATAATAGGTTAAATATGAACCAAATCCAGCCTCAGTATGGTAGCCGGGAGGAGCAGCTCCGATGACCAGCGCTTGTAGCAATGCTACTTTGGCTTCTGCAAATATACCTAACTGTAAGAGTAGGGCTCCTTTGATATGAGCTAAGTCTGGGTAATCCGGATGTGAGCTAATCCCGCGGTCACAAGCTGCAAGCGCCCCAGGGTAATCTTTTAATTCTGCAAGCGAGCGAATTTCATATTTGTGCAGCAGGTGGATGTAACTTGTATCAGGCGGTGCCTCTTCTAGTGATTGTTGGATATGATTTAGAGCAGGGTGATACTCCCCAAGACGCATATACTCAACAGCCATATTAAAATGGTGAAAAGGATCTTTAGGATTTAACCTTAGCTGTTCTTTCAGCAGCTTGACATTTCGTTTGATTTTATCTTTCTTGATCACTACCCCTTCTGCGTAACCATAATGATGGATGACAACAGTGGTCAGATGCATCGGTGCCTGGGGTGTAGCTGTTATGATAGCCTCAGCAATCTGTTCGTGGATGATACCGCTAAACCGGTACTTAGGACGATTACGAAACATCCGAATAATCGGATTGACGGTGATCGTTTGTGAAGTGGGGGTTAGCCCTTTATGATTATGAATGCGTAGGAAAAATGCCTCGTACTCCATATGCTCAGCACATAGCAGTAATTCTCCCTTGCTCTCCTCACTTAATTCCTCATCTCCATCTAGAACGAGAATCCATTGTCCATGGGCCTGCTGGAGACCTGCGTTGCGGGCAGCAGCAAAGTCGCCGCTCCAAGGGTGCTGTATGATTTTAGCCCCGAAGTTTAGGGCAATTTGAACCGAAGCGTCGGTGGATCCAGTATCGACTACAATGATCTCATCGACGACTCCCCGTACGCTTTTTAAACATTGGCTCAAGCTATCTCCTTCGTTCTTAACGATCATGCATAAGGAAATTAGCGGCTTTCTTCTTGAATGGTTCATAGGGAAGATCTCCCTTCGCTCTGACGTAAGCTCCACTGAGTGTGCCAAGATGTACGATTCAGCAAGGTAATGGATTTAAGGATAGCTCTGTTATCCTCTTGCAATGGGCCATGAGCATGGGCATCATTTAAATTTTGTAGAGCATCTTCCATACTCAGCTTCGCTTGCTGAAGATAACAGAGGGATAAGCCGATCCTTGCGGATTCATGCTCAGGCTCTTGTTCCAGCGCTTGCTGAAACCATTCACTGGCCTCGGAATAATGCCCTTTGTCAAAGATCATCTCACCAATATAAAAAAGCACGTTTGCATCGGCGATCTTATCACGAACAAGTACAATAAATTCCTCTCCTGCGGCCTGCCAATCTCCTTCTTTATATAATGCTGTGGCAAATTCAGATCGATAAGCAGGGAACAGGTCTACTAAAGTATGACTAAGTGTGAGCTGATGTAGCTTTACGGATAACCCAATGAGGTCTGAAAGGAATGGTGCATATAAGTGATCTGCTTCTATTTCTGATGGACATGACTCCTCTTGTTGTCGTTGGCATCGCTCGATGTATTCCAGACCAGAACGAAGTTCGTTGGATGTAAACGTGAGCAGGTCGTTCTTGAATTCCCCGTATAACTCCCATTGGCAAATGGCATAGAGGGTATACCACTGCTTTTGATGCTCTAAACCAAGGTGATCTTGGGAAACTAGTGAGGTCATCTGCCCAATAGCTGTACTCGCGTCTTCTAATTTGCCGGTGATGATGAGTGAAGAGATGATTGCATATGCAGTATCCAATTCCAATGGAAAAATATCTCGGGATAAGGTGGTTATGGTTTCATAAGCATTTATCTCATATAAACTGTCAATGATCGCGGATCTACGGACTGAAGTAGTTGGGGGAACAAGTTGGATCAGTAAAGTGGCGATTTCCTCATCGGGTACAGCTAGACGTTGAAAAGCAGCAGCAATTCCCTGCAAGGCGGGCGTATATAAAGAATGGTGTTGAAGTGCACGATGAAAAAATCTTGCAGCATCCTCAAGAAGACCAAGCCGCTGTGAGATTAAACCCATCCGGTATAGGGGGCGAAAGGTGCTCATTCCTTGCTCACAGACATATTTTCCGCTAAGTATCTCATGTGCAGGAATGGACTCTGCATGTTGATAAGCTAATAGCGCTCGTTCCCAAAGTCCTTGGCTCTCTAAAGATTGGCCTAATAAAAAATGTAGATCAGGGTAGTCACCATAACGCTCCAGTTCAATCATCAGCAAGGGGTCAATCGCATTCATTTTTCCTTGCGCATGATAGATTTTGCAAAGATCCCTAATCATCGTAGGACGATAGGAGGCTTCAAGTGCTACATGGTGAAGGCCTTGGCGAAGCAACGTCTCAGCTTCCTGAAGACGACCTTCCTGACAGTAGTTTACTGCCAAATTATAGGAGTGGAAAGGATCGTCCGGATATTCGGTTAAAGCGAGGAGCAGCAGGTGCCTATTTCGATTGATTTTATCTTTTTGTGTCATGATTTCAGGTAAATATCCAAAGTGTATAATCTCAAGTGGACTGTGCTCAATTGCCGAGAGGTTATGTTTGCTAAGGATTGAAGTGTCAATTCCCTCATGAATTCTTCCGCTATATTGATAACCCTGTCCATTTCGGAATAAGCGAACTGCACTGTGTTTTACCTTATCTTCAGGTCGTACACCTACCCAATTATCAATGTTTACTGTAAAAGCCTGAGCTTGTGTATTCTGTAGAAGGCTGCGGAGTTCTGTAAGTGGGGTTAGTAAGCACTCATCGGCATCGAGGATAAGAATCCAATTCGTTGAGGCATGAACGAGCCCTTCATTACGAGCAGCTGCGAAATCGTCTGTCCATTCCCGTTGGAAGACTCTAGCCCCGTGTGCTTCGGCAATAGCTATGGATTCGTCAGTAGAACCCGTATCGATCATCACAATTTCATCAGCACCAGCTACGCTTGCGAGACAGTGAGGCAGGAGATCAGCTTCATCTTTTACGATGAGGTGGACGCCAAGCGTAATATTATTCACGGTTGTTCCTCCTTGGAAGGCATTATGTGGTTGATGCTCATATGTATAGCTGCTGACACAAGCATAAACGCCTTCGGTGTCCTTATAGTTAAAGAAAAAGCACATGGATATCCATGTACTCTTTCTTGTTACAACATATGATGGTCATCTGGATTACGTGCCCTGAGCATTGAAACTTACATTGATCGTGGATGCAGAGCCTGAATTGGCTGATTGGTAGGATAGGCGGGTATATTTCAGGAATCTGGCTGGCACTATGACATCGATAGAACCTGCTGCTAAAGGATTATCCCCCGTGGTATCGACAAAATAGTTCGCTCCATCAGCACTGATTTCCACACGTGTGTTGACTGGATTTGCCCCAGTATTGTTAATGAAGAAGGAATACGTTCCCAGCACGCTCGTAGTAACGGCCGGTAGAGGGGTATAGGTATTAGCGGTCGCAATGCCTGTAGTCGTCTGTTCAATAAAGCTGCGTTGGGATATAGAAGTCACACTACTTAGTGTACCGGCAGTAATTGTAGCGCCGAGTACG